>JAGHAG010000144.1 GCA_021161625.1 Elusimicrobiota bacterium | reverse complement strand
CCTTTTATATCAAATCTACATTTAAATTTATCTTTCTGAAAAATTTTACCTGTATAACCATTTATCATAACAGATACTATTCCTGGATAATAACCCGAAACCTCAAGTTCTGCTTCTGAAACCTGTTTTATTGAAAAAATTTTCAGTTTATCCTTTGACTCAGGACCTTTAACAAAGTAATAAAAATTGCTCCATTTACTTTCAAACCCATCTGCTGTTAAAAGCGCTATTCTCAGATAATATCCACCCGGGGGAAGATTTGTTCTTGCCTCCTCAAGCTCTTCTTTTTTTGTAAAATACCTATCCACAACAAGATTTTTGAAGGTTTTATCTGTTGCAATTTGAAGGTGATATTTTTCATTTTCCTTTAAATCTCGCAATTTATGAATATCTGTAACACCCGGGGGGAGCGGGGTCGGAAGTTCAGGGGCTCTGCCAAATTTTACCAGCGTTTTAAATCCCTCTTTAACCCGCACGGTTTTGTTTTTTGCAGTAACATCTACCTCTCCTTTGTGAACAGAAAGACGAACATCTTTTTCAGCAGATGTGTTAACATTATATTGGGCGCCTTTTTTCGGTTCTATTGCAACTCCATGACTTACAATTTTAACATCATCCACGCTTAGATTTCCTGCTAAGAACCTGGTTACCGGTCGGCTGCGGGGTTCTTTTAAGAAAATTAAAGAATCTGTCGCAACCGTTAGTTCTCCTCCTGCAAGAAACTTTATTTTAACATTGCCACCATCCCATGTCATAACCCCATCTCCAGGAAAAAGCCGCTGATTTGGTTTTAAATCCTTCCATAAACTCTCTTTTTCTTTCCTGGTTTTTGCAAGGGGATGAAAAAATACTACATCACCAACTCTGTCTTTTAAAAGTGTTCTGGGGATTTTTATTTCTGTTGTATCCAGAGGGGTATTCAAATCCTGAGGAAGATTTATATTGTATTTATAAAGTTTTTTTACAGAGTCCGGATTTTTTAAATACTTTTCAGAAATCTCTTTGAGCGTCGTTTGAGCAGGTAGATGAACATTTACAATTACCTGGGCAAATAAACTGTTCAAAGATAATATATAACAGATGATAAATACTTTCGCGCGCATTTTATCACTTATTTTTCCTTTTTTCTTTTGGAATTTCAAAATAAAACTGGCTTCCCTTACCAACCTCTGATTCTGCCCAGATTTTTCCACCATGTGCCTCAACAATTTCCTTTGAAACAGTTAATCCAAGCCCTGTCCCCCCTTTTGATTGACCCTTTATCTGGGTAAATTTTTCAAAAATCTTCTCACAGTATTCAGGTGGCATTCCAATCCCTGTATCAGCAACACAAACCCGAATCCTGTCACCACAATCCTCGGATGAAACTATAACTTTCCCACCTGAAGGCGTATAATTAAGGGAATTTCCCATCAGATTTATTAAAACTCTCTGCAGAAGTTTTGCATCAGCATTCACTTTAATTATCCCTTCCGTTTTGTTTACCAGTTTAATTCCTTTTTTCATTGCTGTTCCTGCCATTGATTGAACTGAACTTTTAATAACCTCATTGATATCAATTTCCTCAATATTTAACTGCATTCTGCCTGACTCAAGTTTTGCAACATCAAGAATATCATTTATCATACCTAAAAGTCGTGTTGCTTCTTTTTTCATAACATCAAGATACTTTTCCTGTTTTTCTGTTAGAGGTCCTGCTCTCTTCATTGCAAGCATATCCATAAATCCCATCATTGAAGTTAATGGATTTCTCAAGTCATGTGTAATAGAGTGTATAAAAGCATCTTTCATCTCGTCAAGTTCCTTTTCAAGAGTTATGTCTCTGAAAACTGTAACAACTCCAATCTCTTCTTTTTTTTCTGTTTTTACAGGGGCTGTTGTGGATTTTAGATATTTTTTTATTTCTCCTTGCGAAAGATTAAATTCCTTTATAATGTTTTCACCTTTTCGCCTTAAAACTTCTCTGAAAAAATCTTTTAGAAATTCTCTTTCATCCTTGAAAATTTCAAAGACCGAAGCCCCTTCCTTTACTTGCGATAAATTTAGTAATCTCCTGGCAGATTCATTTAAAAGCTGAATTTTTCCCTCATAATCCGTTAGAATTAAACCATCATAGATTGAAAAAATTATTGCCTTTGTCTTTGTTCTTTCAGCAATAATTCTGTCAATCTGCATTTCATTATAAACTTTGAGCCTCATGCTCATAAAATTAAAAGTTTTTGCAAGATCTTCCAGTTCATCACCTGTTTTTATCTCAACTTTCTGATTGAAATCTCCTTCTGCAATTTTCCTGGAAGCATTTATCAGGGTAGTTATAGGTTTTATAATTGTTCTTGTAAAAAACATTGCTATTAAAAATGAGAGAAAAACAACAAATACTATCCACAAAACCGCATTCTTCTTCATGAGAAAAAGAGGAGAATATGCTTCTCTAAAGGATTGCTCCACTATCACACCCCAGTTCATTGTTGAAACAGGTGCGTAAGAACCAACCATTTTTCTGTTTTCTTTCATAAAATCTGCCATCCCTTCACTTCTTGTAGCAAGAAGATACTTTACAAGTGGATGCTCTGAAAAATCACCTTTTTTCTCTGCAAGGACTCTCTCAGGATGAAGAATAAGAGTGCCATCCTCATCAACAACAAAAGCAATACCGGTCTTGCCCACCTTTGCGTTTTCAATTTCCTCTAAAATTTTATCAAGCCGAACTGTGAGAAAAATTACATCTTCTCCAAAGGGATATGCCACATTTACAAGGGGATTGTGGTTGTGCCAGTAAACAGAACTTATACTGGGAACGCCTGCTCTTGCAGAAATAAACTCTGGGTCATTTTTCCTGTTAACAGAATAAGGATTCTGTGTTAGATTTGGATTATAAAATTGCACAATTTCGCATCCACTTTTATCCAGAAATGAAATTGTCTCTATATCAGGGGAGGAAACAAGCAGGGCTTTTAACATCTGGATTTTTGCTGATTGTGAAATTTTTTTTAGTTTTTGAGACGATGAAACAAATATTAGACGTCGGGAAAGTTCCTGAAAGTGGCTGTCAATCTTGTATGAAAGTCCTTTAGCAAGTTCTATGTGCCTCTCCATCAAACTCTGTTTTACAAAACTTTTACCTATTTTTAATAACCTCATTCCAAGAAAGAGGAGAGGCAGAACGGATATTAAAACAGATATTACAAGAAATTTTGGAAAAAATCCAAATTTCAGTTTCATCTTAGAATAAAAAATTTTTTTAAGGCATCAAAAAGATTGTCTTTCCTAAATGGTTTTAGTATAAATAAACTCGGACCCTGGGGTTTGTGCACCTCATAGATTTCTTTGTCTTTTACATATCCGGATGCAAAAATTACAGGCACATCCTTTAAATCTTCACTTTCTCTTATTTTTTTTATTGCTTTCCATGCAGAAGTTCCGGGCATTATCACATCCGTAATTATTAAATCAGGTTTTAATTCAAGAGCCATCTCCTCAAGTTCAATTCCACTTTTGGCTTCATAGACATCGTAATCCTTTAAATAGGTTTTCAAAAGCAACCTCACATTCTTATCATCGTCAGCAATAAGAATTTTTTTCAGATTTTTTTTCTCTCGGGGCACAGAAACAACTTCTTCTTTTTTCTCTAATCTACCATCAAGCAATTCACTAACCGCATTAATAAAAACTCTCTTACTTTCATCATCTTCAGGGAAAAGAACAAATCTCACATTTTCAATCTCTTTTTCTGAACCAACATTGGGAGGTAAGAGCACAATAATTGGCATTGGATGTTTTTCTTTTATTTTTTGCAAAACATCATAAATATTTGCTTCTGTATCAATTTTTAAAAAAAAATCAATAATAGAAATGTCAGGTTTTTCTTTCAATACAACATCTAAAAGCATGTGATAGTTTCTTGCTTCAAAAAATTCACAGTTGTAGTTTCTTAAAATAAGTTTTATTTTAAAACGTCTGTCAATGTCTGCATCTGCAATAACAACCTTAACCACCAAAAATTTTCTCCCAGAAAGTTCTCTTTTTTTGTTTTCTTACAACTCTCCTTGTAAACCTTTTTGTATTCCCCAGTTTGTCTCTTGAAACAATTTCAATGTCATGGGGTCCCATTGGAAGATAGATAATTCTTGAAAAACTGCCATCTTTAAAAATGTCAACGTTTACTGAATCAACTGTAATGCTTTCAACATCCCCACTTACAGAACCCTTTACCTCAACAAACTCATCATAGATTACAGCCCCTTCAGGAGGATAAATAATTGTAACCTCCACATCCTCGTGTTTGCGGTCTATAAGAAAGCTTTTTACTGGCGAATAACTCATTTTTTTTGTAAGTGGTTCTAAATATTTTATCCGATAATAGTATCTGCCGTCAACAAGGTTTCCAATTGCAGGTTTTATCTCATCTATTCTTCCACTTAAAACAATCTGAGCAAAATATTCATCTAAGGCAATCTCCACACCTATGATTTTTCTTCTCTTTTTTCTGGCAGTTTCAAGTTCTTTTTCTATGTTTATTTCCTGTGGCTTCAATCTTCCAAGGTCCTCAATTTTTATTTTTGGAATATTAAACGTTGTGGGGATTGTGAGGTCCATTTTTAATTTTTGAAGTTCTTGAGGTGAGGGGAGTTTTATCTCCCGAGGGGGGAGTGGAATTTTTCCCAGTTCAATTTTTGATGCAAAACCTTTTGCTACTTCAATTTTTTTACCCTGTGCAACAACATCCACACTGCCACCGTAAACTTCAACCTCTGTTGTCTTGCCCTTATCAACCTTTGCTTTGAAAATACTCTCTCCTTTTGGTTCAATCGTGGCAGACTTTGTCAGAACCCTTGCCTTCCGTGCATAAATTTCTCCTTTTATAAGATTTACCTCGTGGTCAATTTCTTTGGGTCTTATTACAACAAGGGAATTGGGTGAGATTTTTAAAACATCTTTTGTTGGGTAAAGAACCTTTGCATACGAATAGTCAAAAGTTCGTATTGTATCTTCATAAAAAACTTTTTGATTTAGCTGTGCAGGTCTGAAAACAACTTCACCGCGAGGGCGATATTCAACCTTATTTATTGTCTCAATTAGATATGCAGCACGCATGGCTTTCTTTATTTCTTTAACAGGCACAAGGAGTTTATCTCCAGGATGGATTAAATTCGGGTCTCCAGATTTTATTACATTGTATTTTAAAAGCTCAGGCCATCTGGAGGGGTCCTTTAAATAAAGACGCGCTATTCCATGAAGGGTGTCCCCGGGTATAATTCTTATCATCTGCAGTTCCTCTTCCTCCTTCTTATTTTCTTCTTCCCGCGCAAATAAGTTAGTAAACAACAAACAGCAAATGGCAAATAGCGACAATAATAACGAGTAACGAGTAATGAGTAATGAGGGTTTATCAGGATTAAGGATTAAGTCGCTTCGTCCTTTGGACTTCGCTTTAAGAATTAAGTATTTTATCTTTCCCATTGCTTAATCCTTAATTCTTAATCCTTATCACTAATCTGTCATTTGTCATTTTTAATTTTTTATTTTTCATTCGGCACTTAATCCTTACTACTTAATCCTTATCACTGATTTTTCATTTTTTATTTGTCATTTTTCACTTTTAATTT
>JAGHAG010000089.1 GCA_021161625.1 Elusimicrobiota bacterium | reverse complement strand
GGTAAAATCCCCCCTCTGTTTCTCCCCCCTCTTAGGGGGGAGATTAAGTAGGGGGTTCTCCCCTTTTTCACTTGTCTACTTATCATCTTGTCTCCATATCACTTTTATAGCAGACCAAGGGTCTGCAACTACATTCTTTTGGCGATTTACATCGCCCGCTACAACCTTTATCTCCATGTCACTTTATCACTTTGTCATTTATTTTTGCCCGGGGCGGGATTCGAACCCGCAAGGGTTTCCCCATACGCCCCTCAAACGTACGTGTATGCCAGTTCCACCACCCGGGCACAGATTAAATTATTTGTTTTCACTTTTTTGCTGCTGGACAGGTAGAAGCTGGGATGCTTTTTCAAACTTTATACCCCTGCTTTTAATGAGCCCTGTCAGGGAAACAGAGGTTACAACAAAAATGATTCCAAAAATCACAACGAGTTTTTTTAAAAACCTGTCCCCTTCAGGACCCATAAACAGAGAATCAGAAGAACCGCCCAGAAAAGAAGAACCTGTTGCTCCCCTGCTTACCTGAAGCAGAATTATCAGAACCAAAAGAACAGAAACAATTATGTGAATTACAGTTATAAAAGTTATCATTTTAACACCTCAATTCCGGGAAGAATTTTTCCCTCAACAAACTCTAAGGAAGCACCACCACCTGTTGAAATGTGGGAAAATTTATCAAAAAAACCTCCCTTTTTTATTGCAGAAACACTGTCTCCTCCACCTGCAACAGAAACCGCTCCTTCAGATGTTCTTTCAGCAATACTTTTTGCTATTGCAACCGTCCCTTTTGAGAATTCAGGAACCTCAAAAATTCCAAGAGGACCGTTCCAGAAAATTGTCTTTGCATTTTTTATTTTCTCATGATAAAGTTTAATTGTTTCATCACCAATATCAACCCCGTAAAATCCGTCAGGAATTTCTTTTACAGTTTTTGTTTCAACAGGGTTTTTAAGGGATTTGCTTACAAGATGGTCACAGGGGAGGATTAGTTTTTCTTCTTTTAAAAATTCTTTTGCTTTTTCCACAAATCCCTCTTCATATAGGGAGGAGCCGATTTGAATTCCTTTTGCTTTGAGAATTGTATATGACATTGCACCGCCAATGAGGAGTTTGTCAACTTTTTTAAGGAGATTTTCTATAACAGAGATTTTTGTGGAAACCTTTGCTCCACCCAGAACAGCAACAAAAGGTCTTTGAGGATTTTCAAGCAGATTTGAAAGATATTGAACTTCTTTTTCAATCAAAAATCCTGCATAAGAGGGGAGAAGTTTTGTTATACCCACGGTTGATGCGTGTGCTCTGTGGACAACTGCAAAGGCATCCTGAACAAAAACGTCTGCAAGGGAGGAAAGTTCTCTTGCAAAATTTTCATCGTTTTTTTCTTCCCCTTTGTGAAATCTTAAATTTTCAAGAAGAAAAACATCTCCATTTGAGTTTTCTATCTTCTTTTTAATTTCCTCCCCAATACAGTCATCAAGAAAAATTACTTTTCTGTTAAGGGCATTTTCCACCTCCCCAACAACAACCTTTAAGGAAAGTTCAGGTTTTCTTTCTCCTTTTGGTCTTCCAAGATGGCTTGCAAGAATTACTGCTTTTGGAGATTGGTTGAGAATAAAATTTATTGTTTGAAGGTGTGCAAGAATTCTTGTGTTGTCAGAAACCTTTCCGTCTTTAACAGGGACATTAAAATCAACCCTTATAAAAACTTTTTTGCCCTTGAAATCAACCTGTTTTATTGTTTTCATTTTTCCTCCATTTTATTAGAGTCCCTTGCTTATTATGTATTCAGCAAGGTCAATGACTCTGCAGGAATACCCCCATTCATTGTCGTACCAGGCAAGGACTTTCACTAAATCGCCAAAAACTTTTGTAAATTCAGCATCCACAATTGAAGATTTTGAATTTCCAATAAAATCGTGGGAAACAAGAGGAACTTCCGAGACCTCAAGATATTTTGAAAGTTTTCCAGCGGCTGCTTCCTTGAAAGCGGCGTTGACTTCCTCCACAGATGTTTCTTTTTCCACCTGAAAAACGGCATCAATGATGGAAGCATCAGGCGTGGGAACCCTGATAGCCATTCCGTCCAGTTTTCCCTTCATCTCGGGAATGACGATTCCTATCGCTTTTGCGGCTCCGGTCGTTGTCGGAATCATCGAAACCGCGGCTGCGCGGGCTCGTCTCAAATCCTTGTGCGGGGCATCAAGAGTATTTTGGTCGTTGGTGTAGGAATGAATCGTTGTCATAAAACCTTTTTTTATGCCAAATTTATCCATAATAACCTTTACAACAGGTGCGAAGCAGTTTGTTGTGCAGGATGCATTTGAAATTATTGAGTGATTTTTTGGGTCATATTTTTCCTCATTTACGCCCATAACAATTGTGATGTCCTCTCCTTTTGCAGGAGCAGTGATAATAACCTTTTTTGCCCCTGCCTTAATATGGGCTTCGGCTTTTTCCCTTTCTCTGAATCTTCCGGTTGATTCAATTGCAATATCAACCCCTAAATCTTTCCAGGGCAGGTTTTCAGGATTTTTCTCAGACAGAACCTTTATCTTTTTTCCATTTATAATAATGGAATCTCCTTCTGCTTTAACTTCACCATCCCAGATTCCAAAGGTTGAGTCATACTTAAAAAGATGTGCCAGAGTTTCTGGAGAGGTTAAATCATTTACAGCAACAAAATCAAGTTCTTTTGAGTTAATTCCTGCTTTTAAAACAAGACGACCAATTCTTCCAAATCCATTAATTGCAACTTTTACCATAATTGCCTCCTTTTAAATCCTGTTTATGGGATTTATTATACAAAATTTTAGCAAAACATAAGAGCCCCTCAAGAGTGAGATTTTTCCTGTAGGTGTGTTTGAAAGAAATGACATTTTTGAAAACCTGGTATCCTCCACCTGTGACAATAACTTTTGCATCTGGAAATTTCCTTTTTAAGACCCTGATACATCTTTGTATCCCACCGGTAAGAGCATTGAAAACTCCCAGTAGAATTGCATTTTTTGTTTTGTCTCCATAGATTTTTCTTATTTTGCGAAATTTGAGATGTGGAAGAAGCGCAGTTTTTTTGTAAAGGGCTTCAAGGCACATTTCAACTCCGGGAAGGATAAATCCACCTAAAAATTCCCCTTTTTTGTTTACAATATCGCAGGTGATGGCACTTCCTATGTCAATTATTATTAAAGGGGGTTTTTGTTTTGATATTGCCCCCAGAAAATTTGCAATTCTATCTGAACCAAGGGTCTGGGGAGTTTTGTATTTTATCAATTTTTTGAAAAACTTAAGGTTCAATTCTTCAATTTTTGTTTTTGTCTTTTTGCTTACTTTTTTTATCAGTTTTGTTATATCAGGTCTTACAGAACAGAGAACACAAAAGTTTGATTTTGAAAGAATTTTTTCAAGTTTTTCACAAGTTAGCGACGAATTTTTCAAATTCAAAATTTCAAGGAGTTTCCCATTTTTAGAAATCCCGAACTTTGTAAAAGTGTTTCCCGAATCAATCAGAAGCATTTTCTTCAAATTTTCCATACATCTGCAAAAGCGCAAAGTACCGGTAGTAATTTTTTTTGAATTTTTTAAATTCTTCCATCTGTTTTTTGTTTAATTTTTTTGCCGGTGGTAGTTTCAGTTTCAGAAAATTCACAAATTTTCCGCGTTTTTTTATTCTGAAATCAAGATGTGGTCCTGTTGCAAGACCTGTGGCTCCAACATAACCAATGACCTGTCCTTTTTTCACATAAACGCCTCTTCTTATTCCTTTTGCATATCTTGAAAGATGTCCGTACCAGGACTCATAGATAGAGTTGTGTTTTATTTTCACCTGTTTTCCAAATCCACCATTTCTTCCCACAAAAATGACTTTTCCATCGCCTATTGATGAAATAGGAGTTCCCCTTGGTGCAGCATAGTCAATTCCAAAGTGCGGGCGAACATATCTTAAAATCGGATGAAACCTGCGGTAGGAAAAGTATGAGGAAATTCTTCTGTAATGGAGAGGGGCTTTTAAAAACTGGGTTGAAAGGGATGAACCCTTTGGGTCAAAGTAATAGGTTGTGCGATTTATTGGAAAAGCAAATGCAATGTATTCTTTTTTTCTTCTTGAAAAAACATATTTTCCTGCAAGAATTTTTCCTTTTGTTACTTCCTGTCCCTTTTCTGTGAAAATTTTTTCATAAACAATAAAAAATCTGTCCCCTTTTCTTGGTTCTGTGAGAAAGTCAATTCGGGATTCAAAAATTTCCGCATAATTCATTATGAAATAGGGGTCAATTCCTGCCTTTACCATTGAATTATAAAGATTGTCATTTATGGTTCCTGATTTTCCAAAAATTTTTTTTATGAGTTTTAATTTTATTTTTTTTGCAACAAAGCCCGAAGTTGTCTTTATTATAGAATATTTAATTTCAGGGCTTGGTGAGATTGAAAAGTTAAGAAGATGTAGGTCTGTTGAAATTGTTATTTCGTAAAAATATCCTGTCCTGATATCAGATGTTTTAAAGATTTTTTTTAGTTCCTTATTTGCAACTGCCCCTTCTTTCCAGGCAATTTTGTATTTTTTAAAAATTGAATAAATTGTATCTCCGGGTTTAGTGATACCTTCGTATTTATATTCTTTTTTTTCAGAAGTTTTTTTAGCACAGGAAAAAATTAAAACAAAAGAAAAAAAAATAAAAATAGTTCTCAAGTCAAGCACCAAATTTTTTAAGTTTGCCTGCATTTGCAAGAAGAATAGGCATTATATCAGTTGCCCATATTCTTCCAAGATTTCCTTTTCTCATTTCTTTTTCTGTAAAGGAAGAAACTTCATCTTTTGGTTCGTATTTTGCTCTTATTGCAACAGGGCAGGGATGCCAGGAATGAGAACCCATTTTTGCAGGCGTTGAGTGGTCTGATGTTATTGCAACAACATCAAAGTTTTCGTTTAAAATTTCTGGAAGAACCGAATCAAATTCTTCAATTGCCTTTACCTTGCCTTCAAAATCTCTGTCCTCGCCTCTTGAGTCAGTCGGCTTGTAGTGAAAAAAGATAAAGTCAAACTTTTTATTTTGCTTTTTAAATGTGTTTATCTGCGTTTCAAGAGTGCTTCCACACTCAACAATTTCCATTCCAACAAGCCGTGCAAGACCCTTATACATTGGATATGTTGCAAAAGCACCGCAGGTGAGTTTGTAAAGATGGCTCATTTTTGGGATGTTGGGTGGAACAGAAAATCCTCTTAAAAGAATAGTATTTGCCTTTGGTTCATCTTTTAAAACTTCTTTTGCTTTTTTTATAAATGCATTTACAATTCTTTGGGACCTTGCTGCTGAGGAGTCCTTTGCCTGTGCTTCTTTTGGAGGGAGTCCTTCTTTTTGTGGGTCTGCATCCGTGAGATTGTCTGAAAGGTCCTCGCCTGTAAAAATTACAACAAACCTGTGTTCTTTTCCTGGATATATGGAAACCTTTACATCGTCAATTTCTTTAATGTTTTGCCTTAAAATTTCTACAATTCTTTTGTTTTCTTCTGTTGAAATTCTTCCTGCTCTTCTGTCAACAATAATTCCGTTTTTCTGGGTTGCAAAATTTGCTCTTGTAGCAAGGTCAAATTCTCCAACTTCAACACCAATGCCGAGTGCTTCAAGAATTCCTCTGCCAATAATATATGTCATGGGGTTGTATCCAAAAAGGGCAAGATGACCCGGGCCTGAACCCGGGGAAATTCCAAGGGCAACAGGCACACTCACCCCGCAGACAGAATTCTTTGCAAATTCATCAAGATTTGGTTTCTTAGCCACCTCTAATTCAGTTTTGCCATCAACAGGAATTCCGCCAAGACCATCCAGAACAATCAAACAGATTCTTGATGGAGTTTTCTGTGAAAGTTCTGCAATTAAATTTTCAGAAAACATCTTTCCCCCTACAATTTATAAATTTTAAATCCGAAATTCGAAATCCTAAACAAATTCCAATTACCAAAATTCAAATGTTCCAAACCCTTCACCATTTTGCGAGTGGTTTCTGGCAGGCAGGGCTCTGAGAGCGAGGAATTTTGCAATAAGTCCGCAGCGAACGGAGAGAGAGCCATCTTACGCGAGCGTCCCTGACGCCAGAAACACGAGCAGGAAACATTGCAAATTTCAAATTTATTTTTTCTCTTTTCCACCTTTCTACCTTTCCACTTTCCTTGAATATTTAATATTCTTCCACGCCGTTTTTATCAACTTTTGCAAAGATGAGTTTTGGAGAAGGAACTTTTTTGTCACCTATTTTATAGGCAGCAAGAAATCTCTTTTTTGCTTCCTCATGCCTTTTTTTATCGCTTGAATGAAAAATTGCAAGGGGTTCGTCTTTTTTAACAGGGTCTCCGACTTTTTTCTTTAGATAAATTCCAACCCCAAGGTCAATCACATCTTCCTTTTTTTCTCTTCCAGCACCAAGTGCTTTTGCAGCAAGACCAACTTCAAGGGCATTTATTTTTTCAACAAAACCATCTTTTGGACTTAAGACAGGAATTTCCTCTTTTGCTTTTGGAAGAAGTTCATTGGGTTTATCTATTGCTTCGGGGTTCCCATCCTGTGCTTCCACCATCTGTTTGAGTTTATTCAAACCTGAGCCATCTTTTATTGCATTTCTCATTTTTTCTTTTCCTTCATCAACAGTTGCCACAACCCCTGAAATAAGGAGCATGTTTGCACCAAGATTTACGCACAGTTCCTCAAGGTCTTTTGGGCCTTCTCCTTTTAAGGTCTGGATTGCCTCTTTTACCTCAATAGCATTTCCAATTGCATAACCCAGAGGTTCTTCCATTGATGTTATAAGAGCAACCATTTTTCTTCCTGAAAGTTCTCCAATTTCAACCATTGTTTTTGCAAGTTCTATGGCATCTTCATATTTTTCCATAAAAGCGCCCGAACCTGTCTTTACATCAAGTACAATCCCATCTGCACCTGCTGCAAGTTTTTTACTCATAATGCTGCCTGCAATTAAGGGAATTGAGTCAACAGTTGCAGTTGCATCTCTCAGGGCATAGATTTTTTTGTCAGCAGGGGCAAGGTCCTGGGTCTGGGAAATAAGGGCAAGGTGGATTTTGTTTACATTTTCAATAAACCTTTCTTTTGGAAGTTCTACTTTAAAACCCGGAATGGATTCAAGTTTGTCAACTGTCCCACCTGTGTGTCCGAGTCCCCGTCCTGTCATTTTTGCAACAATTCCGCCACAGGCAGCAACAAGAGGATTTAAAACAAGAGATGTTGTATCACCAACCCCGCCTGTTGAATGCTTATCAACCTTAAAACCCTTTATTGCACTTAAATCAACCCTGTCGCCAGAATTTACCATACATTCGGTTAAGACCATTGCCTCTCTTCCACTCATTCCTCTGAAAAAAACAGCCATTAAAAAAGCAGCCATCTGATAATCAGGAATTTCTTCTTTTACAAATCCATCAATCATGAATTTGATTTCATCATCTGAAAGTTCAAATGCGTCTCTTTTCTTTTTGATTACCTCATACACACTAAACATCTTTTACCTCCTTTTGTGCAAATCTCTCCAATAAAAAATAGAATTTTCCCCTGATTTTTTCAATATGAAAAACGATATCATATATACCATCTTGTATTTCCTTATCGCTTAAAATATTAAAAATCTCACCGTTTTTCTTAAATTGGATTATAAAAAAATTTTTTTCTTTTGTAGAGGAAATTTTTTCTACATTTTCAAGCAAAACTTTCAAATGAGGATTTTCCGCACCAAACGGCTTTAAAGTTTCATAAACTGCGGGAAAGTTTTTTTCAAACCACTCATCCCAGATAAAATCAATTTTAAGGGGTTGCTGTTTTGTTTCTTTTTTTAAAACGAGTTTTTGTAGGTTCTGTTTTTCCCTGAAAAATCCCTTTACATTAGATTTGCTTTTTTGAAGTAAAAGAGAATAAACTTCCAAGGGGGAAAGTTCATTCAAGAAGGGTTTTAAAATTGCAAGAATTTCATCTGCATCACAGGTTTCCAGTTTGAGTTCTTTTAGGGCAACTTTTAAAAATGGAAGGTGAGTTTTTTTAAAAAGGGTTGTTCCTTCTCTTACAATCCATCTTGCTTCGTCAACAAGAGCGTAATTTTCGCATAAAATACCCAGCGCAACAACCGGAAGGTTTTCTTCCATAAAAATTTTGAGTTTTGGATTTTCAAGATAGGTAAGAATGTTGTAAATTTTCATACAGGTTACAGCATCATCATAGGCACGATGTGAAAGCCCTTCAATTTTAAACAAATCTTTGAGTGCCTCAAGTTTGTGGCTCTGGAAGGGAAGTTTTACTCTTGAAATTTTAAGGGTGTCAATAATTTTGTTGTTAAGTTTTTTGCCAAGAAACCTGGCAATTTCAAAATTCAAAAAGGAAAGGTCAAAATCTGCATTGTGAAAAACAAGGGTATGAGAATCTACCCAGTCAAAAAAATCTCTCAAAACTTTTTCTCTTGGTTCTGTGTCCAGAAAATCCGAATCCCTCAGCCCTGTCAGTTGGGTAATTTGAGGGGGAATTCCCCCTTCTGGTTTTATCAGTTTTGAAAAACTATCCAGAATTTTAAAACCCTGAAATTTCACACCCCCAATTTCAATTATTTCGTTTGTTCCTGGTGAAAATCCTGTTGTCTCTATATCGCAGGCAATTTTTATCTCATTGAAATTTCCAATTTGCGCAAGGATATGGAAAATACACAGAGTAAAAGTGTTTAGAATAAATTTTTCCTTCAAAAAAGAAAACTCTTGTCCATCAATCTCAAAGGAAATTTCATTTGTTTGAGCAAGTTTTAAGCTATCAGAGGGAAGTCCTAAAGCATTTTTCAATACAATTCCGGAAAAAATTCCTTCAAGTGTTGAAGGGACAAAACATTTTCCTTTTTTTTGAGCAAACTTGTCTAAGAGAGGAAGCAATTTCTCAACTTCCGCAAATTTTTCAAACAGGTTTGCAAATTCAAGGGTGGGGTTTAAAAATTCTGAAATTTTTTTAAAGTTGTCATATCCTCTTATAAAAAGTGCACGAATAAAAGGTTCGGGCTTTTGTGTTAATGAAGAAAGATATTCTGTTAAATCGCTTTTTTCAGGAATTTCCCATTCAGCCAATTTAACCCAGATTTTTCGTTAGAAAAATCTGTCCTCCGGACCGCCCTATCTCTGATAGGGCGGGGTTAACCCCGCCCAGCCTTCTAATCATCATAATTCTAACCTCTTCTTTAACCCTCGCCAAGCACTTCCGTACTGCTTTAACTTTCTTTCTCTCAATCGTGCTTGTTTTCACAAAGATATACCTCATAATAATTTGCTTTCTCTTTTCTTTATAAGATTTTTAGTATAGCCAATATAAAGTCGATTTTTTCTTTTTTTAGCGTATACGCATACACATAATACATAGGCATGGAAGGCTGGGCGGCCCTTAGGGCATCCCTGCTCTTTTTATAAAGAGCAGGATGGGTTTAAAAAACTTCTCTTAAAATTCCTTTAATCAATTTTATAAATTCAGAAGCAATTATTCTTCCTGATTCTATGACTTCCTCATGTGACAGTGGTTTATTTACAACACCACAGGCATAATTTGTAAGGCAGGAAATCCCGATAACATCTTGGTTGTTTTTCCTTGCAGCAATTACCTCAGGGACTGTTGACATTCCAACGACATCAGCACCAAGTTTTCTAAACATTTTTATTTCTGCTTTTGTTTCATAAGAAGGACCGCTTACAGCAATGTAAACACCTTCTTTCAGTTTGATTTTCAATTTTTTTGCAACTTTTTTTACCTTTTTTCTCAACTCTTCATTGTAAGGGTCACTCATATCAATAAAGTGAGGACCACCTCTTAAGGGATTTGCTCCCATAAAGTTTATGTGGTCCTTTAAAAGCATTAGAGAAGGGATTTTGTGTTTTTTCCACAGAGAACCGCCCGCATTTGTTATGATAAGTTTTTTTACACCGAGAAATGCGAGGGTGTCAATCATAAATGCAATTTTTTCCATGGGATGCCCTTCATAATAATGAATTCTTCCTGAAAGAATCAAAACCTTTTTTCCTTCAATTTCCCCTGAAACAAGTTTTCCCTCATGACCGGGCACCGTGCTTTTTGCAAAACCGGGAATTTCAGAATAAAAAATTTCTTTTTTCCCTTGCGCTTCCTCAGTTAATACTCCAAGACCGGAGCCGAGAACAAGAGCAATTTCAGATGGTTCAATTTTCTCTTTTATTATAAGACCTGCAGCCTTTACATCATCCATTTTTCCTCCTGTTTTTTCCGAACCTTATAATCCCCCCTATTTTCCCCCCTTTTGAAAAGGGGGGAATACAAAGGGGGATTTTCCGACCTCCGACTTCCGACCTCCGACTTCCGTTTTCTGGATTCCTGCTTCCGCAGGAATGACATTTTGTCTATCCTCTTTCCTCTATCCTCTTTCCTCTTTTTGGCAGACCAAGGGTCTGCGGCTACATATATCCGCCGTAGCTTTAGCGTAGGCGGACTATCCTCTATCCACTGTCCTCTGTCCACTTTTTTTCTTGTCACTTTATTT
>JAGHAG010000108.1 GCA_021161625.1 Elusimicrobiota bacterium | reverse complement strand
TTATTATTCTTTTTCTTTTTATCCTCGCTGAAAAAATTCTCTATATTTATGCAGATGTGAAAAATTATGTGGCAGTTCTTGAAAATGCTTTAGTTTTTCCCTACGGTAGACCGGTTACAGCAAAAAAAATTCTTTCAAAATTCGGAATAAAACCTTCAAAAAAAGTGAGTATTCGGGTAAAAGAAAATTCATCTCTTAAATATCCAATAAAAAAACTTAAGTTTATCAAAAAAAGCAATTATCCCAACATTGTTATTATTCTTGTTGATTCTTTCCGATACGATATGTTTTCAAAAGAAACAAGCCCTGAAATTTATAGATTTGCAAAAAAAGCCCTTTATTTTGCAAATCACTATAGCGGCGGGAATTGCTCAAGATTTGGCGTATTTTCTATTTTTTATGGTGTGTATGGAACCTTATGGTTTAATTTTCTTGGAGAAAGACGCGAACCAATTCTTATGGAAGAGTTAAGAAATCTTGGATATGAGTTCAAGATATATTCTGCAAGCAAACTTACATCCCCTGAATTCAGACAAACCTGCTTTGTGAATGTGAGGGATGAGGATGTTCTGGATGATTTCAAAACAAAAAATAAGGTTTTAAGGGATAGAAAAATTGCTGAAAGTTTCATAGATTTTCTTGATAAAAAGAAAAACAACAGACCTTTTTTTGCTTTTCTCTTTTTTGATTGTCCTCATGGGACTTACTCCTATCCTCCTGAATTTGAAAAATTTAAGCCGGCAAGAAACAGCGTAAATTATCTTGAAATAAATTCCACAAACGTAAATTACTATTTCAATATGTATAAAAATGCAATTTTTTATGACGATTGGCTTACTGGAAAAATTTTAAAAAAGTTAGAAGAAAAAGGTTTTTTAAAGAATACAATTGTTTTTATTTCAGGAGACCACGGCGAGGAATTTTTTGAGCATGGTTTTTATGGACACAATGGAGCTTTTACCCAGGAGCAGACAAAAGTTCCTCTTATTCTGTATATTCCTGATACAAGCGGTAGAAAAATAGATAAACTTACCTCTCATCTGGATATTGTTCCAACGGTATTTGAAATTCTTGGATGCAAAAATCCTTCCTCGGACTATTCTCATGGAATTTCTCTTTTAAGCAGAAAGAAACGCAGATGGGTTTTAATTGCATCCTGGGACCGGTTTGCAATAAGAGATGACCTCATATATGTTGTCCCCTACAGAAACAGATTTGCTTTTTCGCAGACCTTTGATGAAAATTATAAACCCATTGAAAGAAAAATTTCAGGAAAAGTCCTCACAGAAGTGATAATCAATACCAGAAAACTTTTGGAATAATGATTGGAAATAGAAGGAGGGACCTGTGAAAAAATTTAGATTTTTGTTTTATGGGGTTTTTTTAAGTGTTGTTTTTGTTTTTCTTGCAAAAGTTAATTTTTATCTGCTTTTTGCTGCAATTTTTCTGCTTTTTATTTTGTTTTACAACAGGATTGTTCAGGTTTTAGAAGGAAAATGGAAAAAAGTTATTTTTTATGCAGGCATTCTAATTATAACTGTTTTTTTTCTTGCAGGTTTTTTAAATTCGGTTTATGCTTCTCAGATTAAGATAGGAACGGTTCAGCGTCTTTCAACGCCTTTTGGATTGAGAATTTTGAGTTTCTCAGGAATTTTTGTTCTTCTTTTTATTGCATGGCTTTTTTCTGTGGACAGAAAAGCCATAAACTGGAGACCTGTGATATGGGGGGTTGTTCTTCAGGTTTTACTCGGACTTGTTGTCCTTTCAGAGACCCTTGGTAGTTTTTTCTTTTTCTTTGTGGATAATCTGGTAAAAATTCTTCTTTCTTTCAGTGAGGAGGGTGCTGCATTTGTTTTTGGAAAACTTGCCTATGGTGCAGGCGACCCGAGAGGGCTCGGACAGGGCACATTTTTCTTTTTCTCTGTCCTTCCAACAATAGTTTTCTTTTCGTCTCTAATGACTGTGCTCTATCACCTGGGTGTCATGCAGTTTGTAATCAATATAATTGCAAAAATAATGATAAAAACAATGAAGACAAGCGGAGCAGAAACTCTTTCTGCTGCTGCAAATATTTTTGTGGGGCAGACAGAAGCACCCCTTGTTGTAAAGCCATTTGTAAAAAATATGACGACAAGTGAACTTCACGCAGTTATGACGGGTGGATTTGCAACTGTTGCTGGTGGTGTTATGGCTGCTTATGTTATGTTTTTGAAAAATTACATACCAAACATTGCAGGTCATCTTGTTGTTGCAAGCATAATGAGTGCTCCTGCTGCTCTTGCTGTTTCAAAATTGATGTTTCCTGAAAAAGAGCACTCTCAGACAGCAGGAGATACGAAAATTGTTGTTGAAAAACCTGATTCAAATGTTGTTGAAGCAGCAGCAAGGGGTGCTTCTGAAGGTATGACTCTTCTTTTAAATGTTGCTGCAATGCTTATTGCTTTTGTGGGTCTTGTTGCAATGGTTAACTGGGGTCTTGAAAAGGGTTCTGTTGGATTGAGTAAAATTTTCGGGAAAAATCCCTACAAAATTTTTATAACCAGTACAGAGAGAATTCAGCAGGGAGATGTTATTGTTGTAAATGGTGAAAATAAAAATTTCAATTTCACGGTTAAGAAAGTTTTAAAAAATTGCCTCATCGTCAAGGAAATGATAAAGAAGGATTTTAAGGATGCAGAATATTCCCTTAAAAGAGAAGGTAATGTGATTTTTTCATCAAAAGGAGCAACAGGGAGAAAACCTCTTATATTTTTAAATCTTTCAATAATTTTTGGAATAATTTTTGCTCCAATTTCGTGGTTTATGGGAGTTCCATGGAAGGAAGCAGCCATTGTTGGAAGACTTCTTGGTGAAAAACTTGTTCTGACAGAATTTATTGCTTATATGAACCTTGCAGACATTCTTAAAAATGGGTATGAACTTGCATCAGGCGTGGTTGTTCATCTTTCACAGCGCTCTGCTGTGATTGCATCATACGCGCTTTGTGGGTTTGCAAATTTTGCTTCAATTGGAATTCAGATTGGCGGAATAGGTGGTCTTGCCCCGAATAAGAGAAGCACCCTTGCAAAAATTGGCTTGAGGGCAATGTTTGCAGGAGCAATTGCAGCATGCATGACAGGAACAATTGCAGGAATTATTTTATAGACACTCACGCACATCTCACGGATAAAAAATTTGATTCTGACAGAGAGAATGTTCTTAAAAGAGCAAAAAATTGTGATGTAAGAAAAATTTTCTGTGTTCTTTCTGATTTTACTGAAAGGGATATAAAAATTTTTGAAGAAATTTTAAAGGATGAAGATGTATTCGGGATTGCAGGAGTTCACCCTCATGAAGCAAAAAGTTTTAAAGAAACAGAAAACAAACTTAAAAGAATTTTAGAAAACAAAAAAATTGTTGCTCTGGGAGAAATAGGTCTTGATTTTTACTATATGAATTCTCCGCAAGACATTCAGGTGAAAGTTTTTCAAAAACAACTGGACTTTGCGGTTAAAAGAAATTTACCTGTGGTTCTCCATATAAGAAATGCATACAGCCAGGCAAAAGAGATTTTAAAAAAGTGCGGGGGGAAGTTTTTATTGCACTCTTTTTCAGGAGATTTTTCAGACATTGAATTTTTTCAGAAAAGAAACTTTTATTTTTCGTTTTCAGGAATTTTAACCTTTAAAAATGCAGGCAATCTCAGAGAAATTGCAAAAGAAATTCCTCTTGGAAGGGTTTTGTTTGAAACAGATTGTCCTTATCTTGCGCCACAAAAATACAGGGGAAAAAGAAATGAACCTGCTTTTGTAAAAGAAGTTTACAGAACTTTTGCTGAGATAAAGGGCATGGAAATTGAAGAACTCAAAAAAACTGTTCTAAAAAATACTGAAAATTTCTTTAATCTGAAATTTGCAAGCGGATAACAAATAAAAAATGACAAATGACAAATTAGTGATAAAGATTAAGTAGTAAGGATTAAGTGATGGAAAAAGAGATTTACTTAATTCTTAAAGTGAGTGAAGCGAACGACTTAATCCTTAATCCTTAATCCTGATATGCCCTCATTACTCGTTACTCATTACTCATCCCTATTGTAATGAAGTGTCAAAATTCGTAAGTTAAGGAAAATCTGTGTATTGCGTCAAATTCTGAGTTTGCCTGATAACTGTAATCCAGTATAAAATTCTGTTCAGTTTTTGAAAGAGTTTCTTTCCATCCAGAGGAGGCAAATTTTATTCCAAAACCAAAAGTCATACCTGAAACTTTACCGAATTTTTGAAAACCTGCACGCATAAAATACTTTTCAGAAAAAGTGATTTCCCCGCCAAAGTGCTGTCTTGTGTTTCCGTCAGAGGGTTTATCCATATCAAAAGCAAAAATTAAATTATCCATTGGTTTTAAACTCAATCCTGCTTTTAAATTCTGAGGGAGTTTACTCTCTACATCTGCAATTTTGATTTTTGTGCCTATGTTCTGCATTGAAGCACCAAGTGAAAGAGTTCTTGATACTGGCAAAATTAACCCTGCATCAATGGCAAAGGCATTTGCGTTTTCTGTATCAATTTTTTCACCAATGTATTTTATAACAGTTCCAAGACAGAGATTTCCAAATTCTTTTGCAATGCCAAAAGAAAATGAAGCACTCCACTGATTTAAACCTCCCTGCTCGTTACCAGAAGCGTCAAATTTTTTCAACCCGCCAATTGTAAAATAAGAAAGATTTGTTGCAATGGTAAATCTCCTCAGCGGGAAGACAGATATAAGATTTGTTTTTGAAATGTCTTCAAACCATGATGTAAAGCCAATTCTTGCAGAAATTTTTTCTAATTTTGAAATGCTTGCAGGGTTGTAAAAAATTTCATCTAAAAATACACTTGTCCCTGCACCTCCCATTGCCTCTATTTTCGGGTTTGTTGGAATTTTTAAAAACTGTGCGGAGGTTGTCCCTTCATCAGAGGCAAAAACAGGCAAATGATATATAAAAAGTGTTATCAGAAGAAAAACTTTCAAAACATTTTTCATTTTACATTTTCCATTTCATCTGTAAATCTCCCCCTATTTCTCCCCTTTGAAAAGGGGGGAATGCAAAGGGGGATTTTCCGACTTCCGACCTCCGACTTCTGACTTCTGTTTTCTGGATTCCTGCTTCCGCAGGAATGACAT
>JAGHAG010000096.1 GCA_021161625.1 Elusimicrobiota bacterium | reverse complement strand
TTTGTTTGGGACCACCGCCCTTTTTCAAAAGGGCGGGGCCCAGCCCATCTGGAGATGGGCTGTGGTTTGTTATTTGGAATTTGGGATTTAATCCTTGTTTGGAATTTGTGATTTAACATTTCTTTCTTTCCTCTATCCTCTGTCCTCTATCCTCTTTTTTCCTTGTCACTTTATTTTCTTGTCTCCATATCACTTTTCTTATTTTGATTTTGAAATTCTATCAAGAATGTCAAAAACCTCTGCCGCCTTTTTTGGTGTGTGGTCAATTACAAACGAAACATTTGGAATTTTTTTTATCCTCATATGCTTGCCAATTATATACTTAAAATAACCTGCTTTCTGGGTAAAAAGTTCAAGAATATATTTTTCAGCATCCTCAATAGATTCATCTTCACACGAAAAAATGCTTAAAAAAACCTTACAACTTCTAAAATCCTTTGAAATCGTAACATCCGTAACTGTAAGAATTATTGATTCAGGTATCTGGAAATCACTTTTTATGATTTCATTTATTTCACGCCTCAACTGTTTTGAAAGTCGCTGGCTTCTCCAGCCCTTCATTTTTCAATTTCCTCTTCCAGTGCCCTTGCAATTCTTTCCTTTTTAAAAACTTCTATAATGTCACCGGGTTTTATGTCACTGAAATTTTTAAGCAAAATTCCACATTCTATACCTTCCTGAACTTCAGAGACATCTTCCTTGAATCTTCTAAGAGAGGCAATTTCTCCTTTATAAACAATGTTTCCATCCCTTACAAGCTGGGCCGGGGCTGCGTTTTTTATTCTGCCCTGCTTTACAATGCAGCCTGCAATTGTGCCAATCCTTGATATGTAAAAAATCTTTAAAACCTCTGCTTCACCAATTTTTTCTTCTTTATAAACCGGTGCAAGTTTTCCTTCAAGTGCTTTTTTTATGTCATCAATAAGATGGTATATTACATTGTAATTTCTTATCTCAACAAAACTTTTGCCTGCTTCTGTCTCAGCCTGAGGGTCAACCTTAACATTGAACCCTATTATCATTGACTTTGACGCCTCGGCAAGTAGAACATCGCTTTTGTTGATAATTCCGACGCCTGCGTGGACAATTTTCACACTAACTTCAGGATGGGAAAGTTTTGAAAGGGCATCTTTTATTGCTTCAAGAGTTCCTGAAACATCTGCTTTTATAATCAAACGGAGACACCTTTCATCATCAATAATGCTTCCGGAAAGAACTTGCGTTTTTTTCTTCATTTCAGCCAGAACCTTTTTCCTTGATTCTATTATATCCCTGAGTTGTCTTTCATTTTTTATACCTCTGAACTCATCGCCTGCCTGAGGAAGGTCAGAAAATCCTAAAATTTCAACAGGAGTTCCTGGTGGGGCTTGTCTTGTAAAAGAGCCGTCGTCTTTCTGCATGGCTCTTACTTTACCACCTGTAAATCCACAGATAAAAGGCTCACCTATTTTTAATGTGCCTTCAAGAATAATTACTGTGGCAACAGGACCCCTTCTTTTATCCAGAGTTGCCTCAAGCACAACACCTCTTGCCCTGCATTCAGGGTCTGCTTTTATTTCATTGAGTTCTGCCTGTAAAATAATCATATCCAGCAATTCATCAACACCCTGTCCGGTTTTTGCAGAAATCGGTATTACAATTGTTTTACCTCCCCATTCCTCAGGTATCAAATTTTCAGAAGTAAGTTGCTGTTTTACATTTTCAACATTTGCCTGAGGAAGGTCTATTTTGTTTATTGCAACAATTATAGGAACCCCTGCAAGACGGGCATGACTTATTGCTTCTCTTGTCTGTGGCATAACCCCATCATCTGCAGCAACAACAAGAACCACAATGTCTGTGACCTGGGCACCTCTTAACCGCATTGTTGTAAATGCTTCATGACCAGGAGTGTCTATAAAAGTTATTTTTGAACCTTTGTGGTCTATCTGATATGCTCCTATATGCTGGGTAATGGCGCCTGCCTCTTTCTGTGCTATATGCGACTTTCTAATATAATCAAGAAGAGAGGTCTTTCCATGGTCAACATGCCCCATAACCGTAACAATCGGGGGACGCGGGCGGGCGCGCTGTGGCTGTCTGTCATCTTCCTTTTCTATTTCATCTTCATATATGTCAACAATTTCTGGCTCAAACCCCTCTTCCTGAACAATCAGTGAGGCAACTTCTAAATCAAGACGCTGATTGATTGTTGCAACAATCCCCTGTTTTAAAAGTTTCTTTATAAGATCACCTGGTTTGAGTCCCATCTTTTCGGCAAGTTCTCCAACAGTTGTGGTAACATCTATTTTTATGATATTTTTTTGTGGTGTGATTTCTTCAGGTTTTTCCTCTACTTTTTCTTTGGCTTCTTCTATCTTTTGAACTACCTTTTTTTCTTCTACCTTCTCCTCTGCTTTCTGCTCAGGAGGATTTAAGAAAATATCCCTTATTCTATCCGCCTCCTCCTGTGTTAAGCCGGAATTTGCCCTTTTACTTCCAAAACCTGCTTTTTTTATTTCTTCAATTACAACCTTACTTTCTGCCCCCAGTTCTTTTGCAAGTTTTGAAACAGTTATAACTTTGTCTGCTTTCTTCTTTCCTGTTTTTTTTACGGGCTTTTTTGAAACTTCCTGAATTGCTTCTTCCTTTTGGGCTTGTTTTCCTTTTTTGTGTGAATAAAACTTTTCCAACTCTTCTTCTGAAAGTCCGGATGGAGCTTTTTTACCCTTTATGCCTATTTTTTCAAGTTGAGATATCAACTCCTTTGAAGAAATGCCAAGTTCTTTTGCCAGATCTCTTACCCTCATTTTTTCTCCTGCAAGTTTTCCACTTCTATTTTCCATCCAAGCAGTTGCCCTGCAAGGGCGATATTCTTCCCATCCACTCCTATTACCTGCGGTCTCTGGGAAGGAGTAACAAAAACCCTTGCAATTTTCTTTTCTTCATCAACAATCTCAACATTCTGAGGCGCCAGTTTTACAGGTGCCAAAGAGGCTGCGATTAAATTTTTTAAAGGCAAATTGGCATTTATTACATCCATCTTTTCTCCACCAAGTTCGTTTATTATTGTTTTGATCCTTGCTCCTCTCATGCCAACACATGTTCCAACAGGGTCAACTTTTTTATTTTTCGTTGAAACCAGAATTTTTGACCTTAAACCCGGCTCCCTTACAACTTTTAAAATTTCAACCTCTCCACTTGCCACTTCTGGAACTTCTTCTCTTAAAAGTTTTTTAACAAGTTCAGGTGAAGTTCTTGAAAGAATTATATTGAATTTTTTTTCATTTCCTGAAACATCCTGAACAAGTGCTCTGATATGTGAATTTAATCTCAAAAACTGTTTTGGTATCTGAGCGTCTGCAGGAAGAATTGCTTCTGTATCGTTTAAATCAATTATTGCCTTCCTCCCTATAAATCTGAAAACCCTTCCAGTAATAACTTCACCGATCAGGGATTTGTATTTTTTGTATATTATGCTTTTTTCATGCTCCCTTATTCTCTGGGATATAACCTTCTGGGTGGTTTCGCTTGCAATTCGGGCAATTTCATTGATATCTATGGGTATCTCAATTTCTTCTTGAATCTCAACTTCGGGCTTTATCCTTTTTGCTTCTTTAAGAGAAATTTCCTCTTTTGGATTTTCAACTTCTTTACAAACTTTTTTTATACCCCACGCTGAAATTTTACCTGTTTCTCTATCAAGAGCCACTCTGTAGCGGGATGCAAGATAATAATGTTTTTCAAGGGCTTTGCGAACCGCATTTTCTATCAGTTCCATAATTTCATTTTTGGGGATGCCCTTTTCATATTCAATCTGGTCCAATGCAGCCATAAATTCTCTTGATTTCATATCACAATCCTCGCTTTTACAATTTGACTTACAGGAATTTTTTCCTCAAGTGGTGCTGCTATATACACACTTTCATCATCTACCCTTAAAATTTTGCCTGTTTTTTTTGTCCCATCAGTTTTTTCTATAACAACAGTAAAGGAAATTTTCCTCCTGAATTCATCCAGTGTTTTTAAAGGTCTATTCAGTCCAGGAGAAGAAACAGTAATGTTTACATTCAAATAATCAGGTCCCTGAAAGACATCTAAAAGTTTCCTGTTTAAATCAGCACAATCCTCAACACTCACACCACCCTCTTTATCTATCACAACCATTAATCTTTCTGCTTTTCTGTTAAATTTGATTTCACAAATTTCCAGCCCAAGCAGGCGCGCCTCTCTTTTTACAATCTCAAAAATTCTTTCTTCTTCCATTTTTCTCCTCAACCTATTTTTTGCCTTTTCTATACCATAACAAATTTTGGGTTAAAAAAAATGAGGGTTTTTTAAACCCTCTTTCCCGCAAATTCTATTATACTATATTTTTATTTTTTTTAAAACCTTTTCGCCAACCCTGAAAACATCGCCTGCTCCAACTGTTATAAAGACATCGTTTTCTTTCAGCAGAGCAGGGATTTTCTGTATTGCCTCTTCCTTTGAAAGGAAAAACTTTTTTCTGATGCCACGGGGAATATTTTGCCAGATTAGCCGGGAAGTTATACCCGGGATTTTTCTCTCACCTGCTGAATAGATTGGAAGAATGCTTACCTCATCTGCCTTTTCAAACGCATGACCAAGCTGATATGCCTGTTCCTTTGTTCGGGTGTATCTGTGGGGCTGAAAGAGAACAAAAATTCTCCTTTCAGGCCATGTTTCTCTTGCTGCTTTCAGGGTTGCCTTTATCTCTGTTGGATGATGGGCATAATCATCTACAAAAATTATGCCTTTTTTCATGCCTTTTATTTCAAATCTCCTTGCCACACCAAGATAGTTTTTTAGGCCTTCCTTTATTCTGGAAATTCTTACACCAAGATTGTGGCATAGAACCGAAGCAGCTGCAGAATTTAAAACATTGTGAATGCCGGGCTGGGGGACTGTAAAAGTCCCTGTCTTCTTCCCTTTGTAAAAAAGGTCATAAGTTGTACTCAAAAAATTTTTTTTCTTTATCTCAATCCTGTAATCGGCATTTTTTGAAAATCCATATGTTACATATTTCTTTCTTATTTGCGGAAGAATTTCACAGATGTTTACATCATCTGCACACATAACTGCAAGACCATAAAAAGGGATGCTGTTGATAAAATCAACAAAAGTTTGCTTTAAGTTATCCATATCCCCATAGAAACTTATGTGGTCATCATCTATATTTGTAACAATGACAAAAACAGGCGAAAGTTTTAAAAAGGATGCATCCGATTCATCGGCTTCTGCAACGAGAAAATCTCCCTTACCACTGTATCCCCCTGTTGCGATATTTTTAAAAATCCCCCCAACAACTATTGTCGGGTCATAGCCCGCGGTAAAAAGAATCTGCCCCACCATTGAGGTTGTGGATGTCTTCCCGTGGGTGCCTGCTATGGCAATTCCGTATTTTATCCTCATAAGTTCTGCAAGCATCTCTGCCCTTTGAATAACCGGAATTTTTTTTCTGTTTGCTGAAACAACCTCAATATTATCATTACCCACAGCAGAGGAAACCACAACAACATCTGCGTTTTTTATGTTTTTTGAGGAATGTCCTATTGTTATTCTACAGCCAAGTTTTTTTAAATGATTGATTGTTGCAGATGGACTTATATCACTGCCACTTACATCAAACCCTTCCCTTTTTAAAACTTCTGCAATACCACTCATACCACTTCCGCCAATTCCAACAAAATGAATCCTTTTTACCTGTCCTATCATTCTATAAACTGCCTTAACTTTCTTTTTTCAGCAAGGTCTTTTAATTTTGAAATTGCCTTTGCTTCTATCTGTCTGATTCTCTCCCTTGTAACTTTAAACTCTTTTCCAACCTCTTCAAGCGTTCTTGGAAAGCCTGAATCTATGCCAAACCTCAGTTTTAAAATCTGACTCTCTCTTGGTGGAAGGGTTTCAAGAAGCTTTTCCACTTCCCTTTTCATTAATTCTATCTGTGTAATTTCTTCGGGATTACTCATTGTGGTATCCTTCACATATTCTTCAAGCTGGGCATCGTCTTCATCTCCAACAGGCTGGGCAAGAGAAAATGGCTCAGGCATAACTTTAAGAACCGTGTGTATTCTTTCAACAGGTATTTTTAATGCCTCTGCACATTGTTCAGGAGTTGGATCCACCCCGTGCTTCTGCCGAAAAACCTGAGAAAATGCTGAAATTTTGCTTATCATCTCCTTCATGTGAACAGGTATTCTTATTGTTCTCGCCTGGTCTGCAATTGCCCTGTTTATGGACTGCCTTATCCACCAGGTTGCATAAGTTGAAAACTTAAAACCCTTTTTATATTCAAATTTGTCCACTGCTTTCATCAAACCAATACAGCCCTCCTGAATTAAATCCAGTAACGAAAGATGTGGACTTGAGTGATGTTTTGCAATGGAAACAACAAGTCTTAAATTGCTTCTTACAACCTTTAACTTCATCTGTTTAATTTCCTTTTCAAGAATCTTTATTTCTTCGCAGAAATTAAAAAGTTCATCAGGAAACTGTGCGTATTCCATCTTAAAATGCTCAAGTTTTCTGTCTAATTTCTCAAGTATTAAAGTGCGCTTTTTCCAATTTGATGGAGTGCAACCAACTTCTTTCTTAAAAGCATAAGGTGAAATTTTCCTCTTTTTATATTTTTTATAAAGTTCATTTGCTTTGAGTTCATCAACATCTTTAAGGATGGTCTGCCTTTTTTTAATAGATTTTTCAATTCTCTTGCCTGCCATTTTTATCAAATGCAATAATCTTTTAAGTTTCTGGGCATTCAAATTCAAGGCAAGAAGTTCTTTATAGAGTTTTTCTCTTACGGAGGTTATCTCGCTTTTTATTTTTTCTTTTGTCTTTTGCTTTTTAACTGTGTCGTATTTCTTTATTAGATTAATAATTTTTCTGCTTCCCTTTTTAAGTGTTTTTGAAACAGAGGCAACTTTTCTTTTCATGTTTTCCAGAATTCTTTTTGTCTTCCTCCCTCTTGGCATAAGTTCCCTTGCTGAAATAACATCTTCCTGAAGCAGGGTGTTTATGTGGATTAGTTCTTTAAAAGCAATTGGATTTGAAAGGATTATGTATTTTAGGCGCATTTCACGGTCATAAATCCCCTTTGCAAGAAATGTTTCTTCTTCCCGACTTAAAAGGGACTCTTTTCCCATTTCACTTAAAAACATTTTTACTGAGTCAGATGTGTCAATGTGTTCGGGTGGGGTTATGGAAACAAGCCCTTCTTCTTCAGGAGTGGTTATTTTACCAGCATCTTCTATTTCAACCCCTGTGCTTTCAAGGGATGTGATGAGATCTTCTATAAACTGCGGGTCATTGTAATTTGACGGGAGGTTTTCATTGATTTCTGAAAAAGAAATTTTTCCAATTTTTTTACTTTTTAAAACGAGTTTCCTTATAATCTTTTTTTTCATTTTTTTCTTTGTTTTTGTTGGATTCTTTGTTTTCTTAACTTTTTTCTTTTTCAATTTACCCTCCTTTTAACTTTTTGGCAGCCTCAATATAACTTTTCAAAATCTCATCAGACGCATCTGCCTTTAACTTCTCCCTTTCCTGCTGGAATTTCTCCTCATCCAAAACCCTTTTAAATCTTTCTATTAATATTCGGGCTTTTTCTTTTCTCTTCTTTATTACAGTTTTGTCTGAAAAACTATCTTCCTCAAAAGACCTTCTGGTAAGGTCTGATAGAAAATCATCATACTCTTCCTGAAGCAAATCAACAAATCTTGATACAGGTATTTCTTTGCCCTGACTGGAAAGCACATAAATCTGTGAGAGAATGTCTGAAAAAAATTTCAAATTCTCTGCCTTTATTCTTTTGTAAAACTCATCAACAATTTCAGGAAAATTTAAGAGAAAAATAATTATTTCTCTCTCTATCTTTTCACGCTTTGTAATTTGTCTTGCCGGAATGCTTTTTTGTGAAACATCCACCACCCTGTCAGGTTCTTTCAAACTCTGTTTTACTGAATCAACGCTCACATCAATGAATTGTGCAGTTCTTTTTATTTCTTCCTCCTTTATTATTGGATTGGTGATTGCACTTAAATACAAAGATAAATTTTTTACAAAAAGGGCTTTACCCTGAGAATTTGAAGGGACCCTTGCTATTAGAATCTGCCTTATAAAATCCATAAGAGGCACTGCTTTTTCAATCTCCTTTTTAAACTGAGGGGATCCAAATCTGTGCAGAAATTCATCAACATCTTTTGCCTTTTCAAGTTTTATAACAAAACTTGCAATTTCAAATGGAAGAATTTTGAGCGCCCCTCTTAAAACTGCTTCAATTCCTGCCAGATCATTGTCAAAAACAAAATAAATATTGTCCACAAATCTTTTTAGAAGATAAACATGCTCCTGAGTAAGAGCTGTTCCAAGAACTCCACAGGCATTTGAAAAGCCAAACTGGTGGAGGGTTAGAACATCCATATAGCCCTCTGTAACCAGCGCTTTTTTCGTGGCAACCATTTCAGATTTAGCAAGATTGAGTGCATAGAGAATGAAACTTTTGTGAAAAAGCAGTGTTTCAGAGGAATTGAGATATTTTGCTCTTGCATTTTCCCGAAGAGCCCTGCCCCCAAATGCAACAACTCTGTTTGAAACATCTTTTATGGGGAAGATAATTCTACCTGAGAATTTGTCATGCCATGTTGTGGTTGTCCTGTAAAGAACACCAAGTTCTTCAAGGATTTCAGGTTTTATTCCTGTCTTTTTAAAAAAAACATTTATGTGATTCCCTTCAGGAGAATAACCCATTTCAAATTTTTTTGCCATTTCTGGAGTAATACCTCTTTTTTGAATAAAACTTCTGGCTATAGCGGATTTTTTCAAATTTTCAACATAAAAATTCTTTACTTTTTCCATAACAGAGTAACAATACTTCTTTCTTTTCTCCTGTGGGGATGTCTTTGTCTCAGGAATAGGAATGTGGGCGCGTTCAGCAAGAAGTTTTACTGCTTCTGGAAAAGAAACCCCTTCCATTTTCATAACAAAAGAAAAGACATTTCCACCTTCTCCACAACCAAAGCAATGATAAATCTGCTTCTGGGGAGAGACAAAAAAAGATGGGGTTTTTTCCTGATGGAAGGGACACAGGGCGGTATAATTTACACCTGCTTTTTTCAAAGGTATGTATGATTCAACAACCTTCACAATATCAGACGAAACTCTAACCTTTTCTATGAAATCAAAATTAAACCCCATAGATTTTAATTTAAACCTGTTTTTTTCTCCTTACCCTGTGAAATCCTGAACATTCAAATATTTGTAATTTGCCAAATTTTGCTTCTATTTTATCCAGCAAAAGGTTCATTCCCAGTGTGTCTGAGGAAATGTGACCTGCAACAATTACATTTATGTAGGAGTTTTTTGCCTTTTCAATGTGCTTTTCGCTGTAATGCATACCTATAACTGTTCCCACTCCTGCGTTTGCCATTTTCTCAAAGATTTCCTCAGATGGTTCTGTGCCCCCTGTCATATCAACCACAATTTTCCCGCAGGAATTGTTTTTGTCTCCAACAAGAATTTTTGGTGATGGGAGAAAATTTTCCTTTGCCCACCTGTATTCTTCAATGGAGTTAAGTTCATCAAGAACATCTCCAACTTTTAACTTTTTTCCTTTGAACTTTTCTGTTAGAAAAGTTGCAACATGGTTGTCTGCAGGGGTGTGTAAATTTAAAAATGGTATCCCTAAAAGTTTTGCAGCATCCTGAGCCCGCGTGTGATTTCTTGGAAGAACGCTTCTTTCTACCCTGCTTTTTCTCTCTTTAATCAAAGCTTCTCCTATGTTTATAGGAACACCCCACTGCTCGTGAACCTCTGGCTGCATGTCCATAACTTCGAAAAAGTTGCTGTAAGCATATCCTGCAGGGTGATGTGCAACAATAAGGTCAATTTTTTTGCCTGCCTTTTTCAGGGCATCTGCAAGCAAAACTTCCCCAACTTCAATATCAATTCCGCAGAGAATTGTTTTTACCTCATTGTTGTGCGGATTAAACAAAATCCGCGAATCAACATAAGGGTTTTTCAATCTCTGAATGTCAAAAAACTTTTTTTCCTTATCACTTAATTTTTCAAACCTCTTTTTTTCCTGCTTTAAAAATTCCTGAACCTGTTTTTTGCCTCTGGGATCTGCTTCAATACCACAGGAAATTGCAAAATCAAAAAATTCGCAAACTCTCATTTACTCCTTCCTTTTTTTCTCTGAAATCTTTTTAACCTTGCTTCAAGAAGCCTTTTTTTGCGTTTCAATTCGTCTCGTTTTTTCTTCTTAAGCATGCTCGGACTTTCATAATACTGTCTCTTTTTAATTTCTTTTAAAATTCCCTCCATCTCGCACTGTTTCTTAAATCTTTTTAAAGCATTTTCAAACCGCTCGTTTTCACCAACCTTTACATAAGCCAATTTCCATCACCTCCTTATTATCCTGGTGGCCAGGTAAATTTCCTCCCTGCAAGAAAATGCAGGTGAATATGAAAAACTTCCTGTCCTGCATCAGCATTACAGTTAAATACAAGACGATAACTCTGAATCCCAAGTTTTTTTGCTATTTTCTTTGCAGCAAGGAGCATTTTCCCCATAATCAAAGCATCCTCGTCATTCAAATCATTTATTGTTGCTATATGCTTTTCAGGTATTATCAAAATGTGATGTGGTGCCTGGGGATTTATGTCTTTAAAAGCAAAAATACCCTCTTCCTTAAAAACAAAATCCGCCTTTATCTCTCCTTTTAAAATTTTACAAAATATACAATCCATCTCTTATACCCACAAATCTGTATTATAATATGAAAAATCCATTTTGACAAGATGAGGATGTGTGAGGGATGAAAAAATTTACAATTTATATTTCAAAAATTATTTGCTATTTTAAAATATGGAAAAAATTTATGTCGTAATTGGTGGGTGTGCTGCAGGGATGAGTGCAGCAACCCAGATAAGAAGAAGAGAACCAAATGCAAAAATTGTTGTTTTTGAAAAGACAAAATTTGTCTCTTATGGTTCCTGTGGAATTCCTTTTTATATCTCAGGAGAAATAAAAGACCCAAATTCTCTGATTGTCTATACACCTGAACATTTTCGTAAAGTAAGAAAAATTGATGTCTACACACAAACTCTTGTTGAAAAAATAAACACCTCCACCAAAACTGTTGAAGCAAAAAATTTAGAAACAGGTGAAAAAATTTTGCAAGAATATCACCGCCTTATTCTTGCCACAGGAGGAACTCCAAAAAGAGCTGTTCCTCTTAAAAAAAATGTCTTTAGAGTAAGAAATCTTGAGGATGGAATAAATTTAAAAAATTACCTCAATGAAAAAATTCCAAAAAGAGTTGCTGTCATTGGTTCAGGGTTTCTGGGTCTGGAAATGTCAGAGGCTTTCAGAAAACTCGGTATGCAGGTTTTTCTCTTTGAAAAAATGTCAAGAGTTCTTCCCCAGTTTGATGAAGAAATAAGCAAAATTGTTGAAAAGGAGTTGATTTCTAATAATGTTTCTGTTTTTAAAGGTGTTGCTGTGGAATTTGCTTCTGAGTCGGAAAAAATTATCGCTAATTTTAACAATACCCACATAGAAGTAGATTTTGTATTAGATGCTGTTGGAGTAAGTCCTGAAGTGGAACTCATAAACGGAACTTCAATAGAAACAGGAAAAACCGGTGCAGTTTCTGTAAACGACCGCCTTCAGACAGCCGACCCCAGTATCTTTGCTGCAGGGGACTGTATTGAGGTAAAACACATCCTGACAGGTGAAAAAATTTACATTCCACAGGGAACAACCGCAAACAAAACTGGCAGAATTGCAGGAATAAATGCATCCGGAGGAAGTGAAATTTTTGAGGGAGTTCTGGGAACAAGCATTACCAAAGTTTTCTCCTTACATGCAGCCAAAACAGGGCTTGGAGAAGAGGAAGCCAAAAAAATTTTTCCTGATGTAGAGGTAGAAACATCAACTTCCCTTTCAAAAGCGCATTATTATCCTGGGGCTGAAAAAATTTTTACAAAACTCATATTTTCAAAAGCAAACGGACAGATTCTCGGAGCACAGATGGTTGGCAAAGATGGCGTGGGAAAAAGGATTGATATTTTTGCAACAATAATTTACGCAAAAATGCAGTTGAAAGAGGCATCCCGATTGGATTTGAGTTACAATCCCTCTGTTGCACCTGTGTGGGACCCTGTGCTTCGTGCAATAAACAAAGCCCTGCAACAGTAGAAAGTGGAAAGTGGATAGAGGAAAGAAGATAATATTATTTTAGTTTTAAAATTTTATGAATCTGCGGCAAAACCCTTACAGATGAATAAAAATCTGAAATCTCTCTTGCAAATGAAAAAGCCTTTTTAACCGAGTTTTTTAAAATTTGATTGCCACGAGATTGGACCTGAAGGATTAAAGTTGCCTTTTTAAAATCTTTCAAAAATTCTGCCACCTTTTTTACATCTGAGAAAGTTGTCTTCTTTGTCACAACAACTTTTATACAAAAAAGTTTTTTTGAAATTTCCCTTATAAATTTTTTTTCCTTTTTTCCCAGTTTTTCTATGTGAAAGGAAACAAAATCAAAATCAACACCTTTTAGAGATTTAAATCCATTTGTTTCAATTGAAATAAAATTTCTTCTTTTTTTTAGTTTTTTTGTAAGGTCCTTTAAAAATTCAATCTGACAGGTTGGCTCACCCCCTGTTATTACAACATTCTGACCTTTCGGGATTTTCTCAACAACTTCATCCACTGAGGAGGTGTAAAACTTTCCTTTAAGAGCATAGAATGTATCACAATAAAAACACCTTTTATTACAACCATAAAATCTGACAAAATATGATGGGGTGCCTGCAAAAACGCCCTCTCCCTGAATTGAAAAGAAAATTTCAGAAATTTTCCCTTTTTTCATTTAAGTGCTGGATCTGATATCCCTGCTTCTCTAAATCCTTTTGCTCTTAAAAGACAGGCATCACATCTTCCACACGGTTTTTTACCCCCTCTATAGCAGGACCATGTAAGATGCAAAGGGGCTTTTAACTTTAAAGCAAGTTTAACAATTTGTGATTTTGTCTTTTTTAAAAGAGGGGCTTTTACTTTGATTTTTTTCACTCCTGCGACTTTTAAGAGTTTGTTAAAATTTTTATAAAAAAAAGGACGGCAATCAGGATAACCTGAGAAATCGCGAGCATTTGCGCCTATGAGAATTTCTGAAAAATTTTTTGCCTCACAAAAAGAAAAAGCATAAGACAAAAAAATTGTATTTCTTGCAGGGACATAGGTCGTAGGGATTGAATCCCTTTTTGTTCTGCCTTTGGGGATTTTTTTATTCTTTTCAATAAGGGAACTTCCGCCCCACGGGAGATGAATTCTCATAACTGTATAGGGGGTGTGCGAAACTTTTGCTATTTTTATTGCTTTTTTCACCTCTTTTGAATGCTTTTGCCCGTATGAAAAAATCAAGGCGTGAACCTTTCTTTTTTTTGATTTTGCCCAGTAAAGGACAGTTGTTGAATCAAGTCCGCCGGAAAGAAGAACAACCGCTTTTTTTATTCGAGCCACAAAACAATGTTAAAGTCAGTTTCAAGATTTTTGTCATCCCCATTCTGGGGAATTATTGAAAAACCTTCTTCATCAGGTGGATACAGTTCATCTTTCACTTGTTTTGCAAAAACTGCTGCTGCGGGTGATGAGGCTCCTGACCTTGTGATAAATCTGAAAGAATTCCCATCATCATTTCCCATTGGCCCCTGTGAAACAATTGCCGAATAAAATGAATCATTTCCCATATAATTTCTCCATGCAAAACGATGTTCCCATGCATCCTTGAAGATACTTTCATTTTCAACATAGGGGCCATTCCAGTTGTCAATTTTCCCATCTGAATTTGCATCCTCAAGATTGCCAACAGAATTTGGCACTCCATTTATCAAATAATCCACCCATTTTGATGTATCATTTCCTGCACTGGTTTCACCAAGACCGGTATGGCTCCAGTTACTGCTGTAACCTGCAAGCAAAACAGGGAAGTGTCCCACATCAGCATAATACATTTTTATTGCAACCTGAATGGCTTTCATTTTTGCTTTTGTCTCATCAATTTTCATCTGCGAACGCATATCTTTAAATTTTAATGCTCCTGCAAACATAAGAATTCCAATAATTACAACAACAAGCATGAGTTCCACAAGTGTAAACCCTGTTAGATGTTTGCTATCTAACAGGGTAAACCCCTTTTTTCTTTTATTCATCGCTATCCCCAACTTCACATTTTTGTTTTTATTTTTCAATTTTTTCACCTGATTTTGAGTCTCTTTAAAAATTCTCCTGGCCCCAAAATTTTAATCCTGCCAAATTTCTTTACATTTAGCAAATGTTTATCACCGCTGATGATATATTTTGCTTTCCCCCTAACAGCACATTCAAGAAATTTATTATCAGATATATCATTCTTAATCACATTAACACTGCCGACCAGGTTTACCTTTATTGCTTTATTCCATATTTGCCTGTTTAATTCCTTTAATAAACGATAAGAAATACCCTTCCTTAAAAGAATTTCTACATATTCATCAAGAATCTCTTCACAAATAACCAATTCAAATACATCCAAAATCCATAAATCTATTAACCGTGCGGAAATTCCCTCTGGTTTTATGTAGGCAGAAACAAATACATTTGTATCAAGAACGATTCTGTCCACGTTCTTTTCTCACCTGATGAATAAACTTTTCAATTTCGGCATTGGAAAGCTTTGTCAGATTTAATTTTCTTGCCTGTGCTCTGATTTTTTCAGTAACTTTAGCAAGATCACTGCCAATTCTTTCCCATAAAATAACCTTTTCCACTGGCTTAAGTTGTTTTACAGCTTTAATAATTTGCTCCAAATTAAGCTCTACTGTGGGCATAATTTCCTCCTATTTTCCATCCTTTCCGATTCTTCTCCTGTTTCCTCTTTCCACTTCCTATTTCAGTTGATAAGGCAAAATCCCCCCTCTTAGGGGGGAGATTAAGTAGGGGGTTCTCCCCTTTTTCACTTGCCCCATTGGATGTTTTCTATCCAACGGGGCTTGTCATCTTGTCTCCATATCTCCATATCACTTTATCGCAGACCAAGTGTCTGCAACTTCATCACTATCCTCTATCCACTGTCCTCTTTCCACTTTATTATGTTATCTCTTTCCAAAAAGTATTTCAAGATTATTATCATGAAATGGGGATTTCCCAAAAACATTTTTCCAGACAGTTTCTGATTCCATACAAAGATAGATTCTTAAATTCCTGTTTATTTTTAAAAGCAAATTTTTTATGTGGCGATAGATTTCTTCCCTTAAAAATCTTGGATATCTCATCTTTCCATCATCACATCTTATAAATTCGCCAAAGATGTACTGAGGTCCATCAAACCTCTCAACTAAAATTCTTTTTAAGACCGGGTAAAACCTGAAAGTCCCAAGACTTATCCATTCCACTTTTGAAGGATTAATCTTCTCAAAAACCCGCATTAGCATTTCTTCATAATTTTTCCTCCAGTTTTCAGAATAAATTATGGGGTCAAGATGAAGTGCAATTTTGTATCCTGCATAAATGCATTTTTGCATTGCATCAATTCTCTGTTTTAAACTTGCTGTGTGGGGCTCCTCTTTCAAAATAATCTCTTCAGGATTTATGCTCCATGCAACTACAGTTTTCCCTCTGTGTTTTAAATTTAAAATTTTATCAATACAGGAAGATTTTGTTTTAAGTTCCAGTATGGAATTTGTCTTTGAAACAATTTCAATAAGCGATGTGTTTATATCAAGAATTTCATCCAGAAAAAACGAATCCGAAAACTCCCCTGTCCCTATTCTCTTTAAGCCTGTTTTTGCAAATTCCTCAAATTCTTTTAAAAAGTTTTCCTCGTTTACAAAAATTGTAATTGCGGAAATGTTTATGTATGCCTGAAGATAACAATATGTGCAATCCTTTGGACAACCAATAACATTTTTTGTCACAAAATAATTACAGCACAGATGCCCTTTTGACCCCGGGCATTTGTCAATAAAGTTTTCTTTTCTGGTTGTGAGAAAAAGATTTTCTTTTGATTGGGAAATTTTTTCAATCTCTTTCCATGGTTTAAAATAAAGTCGGCTTGGATGGGGTATACAAATTCTTTTGGCATCAGGAAATTGCTTAAAAATTTTCTTTGTGAGGGGATATGACAGAGCATCTTCGGTATAAAAAATTTTAGAGAACTTTGAAAATTTCATCTATAAGTGGGACCTTTTGCTTTAATAAATCAAGCGCTTTTTTGAAATCAGAAAAATTCTTTGCCTTTATTTTGATTTCAAGTTCTTTTTTTTCAAGATTTTGCGGATAATTTATTTTGATATTGGGGGGAAGTTTTAACTCTTTAATTTTTTCAAGGAGTTGTTCTACTTTTGCTGTAAAAAACGGGTATCTCAACTTCTTTAAAAAATGCCTTGCTTCCTCAATTTTTTCCCTTCTGTTCATCTTTGAACTGAAAACATAATTTTCTATTTTATTTAAAATTTTAACAACTGATATTTTATCCCTCTTTGAAATCTCATATATTTCCCCTGCAATCTCATTCATTTTGTTTAAACCCGGCTTTAAATCCTCAAGGAAAGTTTTAAGTTTCTCGCGATCTTCTTTTGAGAGTTTTTGCAAAATCTCAAATGCAAAATCAGAAATCTGCCAGTTTTCCATATTTACTTCGCCAAAAGTGGAATTAATTTATATTTTAAAAATCTAAAAAATTTTCCTCTTTTTAAAGCACCGTTTGCAACAATTCTACATTTTGTCCTCAACTCTTCCAGTGCCAATCTTCTTTTTTTAAAGGAAATGTGTGTTTTTAAAATTTTTCTTATGGCATAAATTCTAAATCTGTCCATTGCTTTATATTTTTTTGAAAGCTGCTCGCAAATACTCCTCTTTATTATGAGTTTTTGTGGAATATATCCCACCTCATATTTTGCACAAATCCTGAGCCACAAATCATAATCTTCACAAACAGGTAATTTTTCATCAAACTTAAACTCCTCAAAAATTTCTCTTCTTATCATAACAGATGATGGGGAAATTATACAGAGCTTAAGGGACCTTTCAAAAATGTCTCCACCAAACTTTTGGTGAATCTTCTTCTGATTTTTTAAAACCCTTCCTTTCAGCCATATTTCATCTGTATAGCAGAGCGGAATGTGCGGATTTTCATCCATGAATTTTTTCTGGATTTTGAGCTTTTCTGGTTTCCACAGGTCATCTGAATCAAGAAATGCAATCAATCTGCCCTTGGAAAATTCAACACCTGTATTTCGGGCTTTGCTTATACCTGAATTCTTCTGAAAAATGTACTTAACCTTAAATCTTTTTACTATCCGTGAAGTTTCATCCTCAGAGCCATCGTCAACCACGATAACCTCAAAATTTTTATAACTTTGCGCTAAAACACTTTCTATTGCCTGTTCTAAAAGTTGTGCTCTGTTATAGGTTGTAATGATTACACTAATTTCAGGCACGGTTCTATGATTTTTTCAAATTTTATCTTTTCAAATAAACTGTTTACCCCGTTGGATAGTAAACATCTAACTGGGTTTATATCTGTTACAAGATATAAAAATTTGAGATTTATATTTTGAGCTGCTCTTACAACATGGGCTGTTTCCATATCCAATAGGTCAAAATCCTTTTCCTTGAAAATTCTTACAAGTTTTTCTTCAAAAAAAAGAGAGGGTATTGTATAAACTTTTGCCTTTTTGAAGTTTTGAACTGAATTGAAAAATGTTCTGATTTTTTCCTTCTTTATTTTTCTTGCAATATCTTTTTTAAAAAAATGTGAAAAACTTTTTCCCCCTGCCCACTGATAAAGTGTGCAGACTTCCCCTGGTTTTATTTCAGGATTTATGCTTCCTGCAAATCCTGCAAAAAGAACTTTTCTTACCCCTGCTTCTTTTAAAAAAAGTAAACAATCCCCTGCAAGTTCACAGGTCCTTGAAAAAACAATACCAAATTCTTTATCACCAGTCCTGCAGCGAATTGCTTTATACCAGTTTGTTGTTGATAAAATTTCCTTAACTTCTACTTTCTTCTCAAATTTTTTAAAAATAACTTCCAGAGGTGTCATTAAAATTTCTTGTGGGAAGGGGGTTTTAAAAAATTTCATTTTCTTTTATCTTTCTTCTTAAAATTTTTTTCCGGGATATCATTTTTTTCATTTTTAAAATTTTTTCCTTTGCTCTTTTGCTTCTTTTCTTTTTTTGCTTTCTGATTTTATAAATTTTTTTCATTCTCTCAGAAAGTTCTTTATTTTTCATTTCAAGAATACGCTCAAGCAGTATTCTTCTTGCAAGAAATCTGTTTACTGCCTGCAGGCGGCTAATAGAACATTTTACAGATATGCCTGTTGGTTTGTGTAAAAGATAAACACAGGTTGAAGTTTTGTTTACTTTCTGACCGCCTTTACCAGAGGATTTGATAAATTTTTCTTCAATGTCTTGTTCCCGAATACCGAATTTTTGCATTTTTTCATAAAGCGCCTTTATTTTTTTAGGATTGACCATTTCTTTTTACTGGGCGGAAGAGAATCCGAACCTCTGACCCTCCCGCACTTTTTTATGGGTGAGACAGGATTCGAACCTGTGACCTCTTCCTTGTAAGGGAAGTGCTCTCACCATCTGAGCTACTCACCCGTTTGAAAATTTCCTATAACATTTTTATAATAAATAAAACAAAAGTTGTTAAGGAGAAATTTTTTTGAGACAGGTTTCAGATAACATAATTCTCATAGAAGTTGACTCTGATGAAAAAAGAGCAGCCCAGATTTACAATTCTTTAGTTCAGGAATTATTTATTGAAAGACAGGATTCCCCATCACTTATCGGGAATATCTACAGAGGCACTGTAAAAACAATAAATTCAGCCCTTGAGGCTGCCTTTGTTGACATAGGGATTGGACGGGACTGCTTTTTGCCTTTTTCTGAGTATCCTGAAAAACTCACAAAAGAGATGGATGTTGTTGTTCAAATAAAAAAGGATGAAATAGGAGGAAAGCCCCCACGGCTTTCAGGTTTTATTTCAATTTCAGGCAGAAACCTTGTTTTTATTGCAGGAAAATTTACTGGTGGCATTTCTAAAAATATTGAGGGGAAAACCGAAAGAATAAGACTGGCAAAATTAAGGGAAAAAATAAAAAGAAAATTTGAAGGAACATGGATTTTAAGAACTCATGCAAATGGAAAAAGTGAGTCACAGATTTATTTTGAAGCAAAAACTATCTTTCAAACCTGGCAAAAAATCCAGAAAGAAATTTCAAAGAAAAAAGGAACAGGTCTTGTTTTTGTCCTTTATGATTTTACAGAAAGGGTCCTGAAGGAACTTGTAAATTCAAAGACAAAGAAAATCATCATTGAACCAAAATCTGAATTCAAAAAAGCCTACAATTTCATAAAACACTTTATTCCTGAAAAAAAGAAAACCGTTTTCTTAAACAAAAACAAAAAATCCCTTTTTGAATTATGGGGAGTTGAGAACACAATAAAAACTCTCACAAAACCCTTTCAAAAACTTCCCTCAGGTGGAGAGATTATAATTCAGGCTACCGAAGCCCTTACAACAATAGATGTAAACAGTGGCTCTTTTAAAAAAAATCTTTCATCAGATGAGATGGCTTTTATCATAAACAAAGAGGCAGCTCGTGAAATAATGAGACAGCTTCGTCTCAGAAACATCGGGGGAATTATTGTGTGTGATTTTATTGATATGAAAAAAACCTCAGATAAAAAAAAGCTTTTTGATAAAATAAAATTTGAAGCATCATTTGACAGGGCAAAAATTGATATTCTACCGCCTAATAAAATGGGACTTGTAATAATTTCAAGGCAAAGGATCAGCGACAACATCCTTGAAAAAATTACAACCCCCTGTGATTGCTGTGGTGGTTCAGGAAAACACCTTTCTCCAAAAACTGTCTTTATTCAGGTAAAAAGACATCTTTTAAAAAACAGGGAAAAATTTGAAAGAAATCTTCCTATAAACATCTTTGTTCATCCAACCGTTGCGGACTTGTTTGACAGAAAAACAATTGCTATACTATCAAAGGAACTTAAAAGGGATTTGCGGGTAAGAAGCGATTATAAAATCAGAAAGGAGGAGTTCAAAATTGAATAAAAAAGCCTTTACTCTTGTTGAATTAATGATAGTGATGGTTATTATAAGTTTGCTTGCTTCTGTTGCAATTCCAAAGTTTGCTGACATAGCAAAAGCCGCAAAACAGGCAACAGCAAAACATAATCTTGGAGTTTTGAAAAGTGTAACATCAATTTATTATTCTTCAAATAATGGAATCTGGCCATATGAAACTTATGGAAAAAGTAATATTGATGATTATAAACTTCTTACTCAGACAGGGCACTCTCTTGATTCCAATGCATGGGTCCCAACTTATATGACAAAAATTCCAGAATTTGAGTCCGGCATTCCAGATGCGCCAAATGAAGGAGAAAATAATATTATAATTGCAAAAAATGGTAAAACTTTTGACTATGATTCAAGGTTAACTGCTAGTGGGGTTGCTGGGGCATGGGTTTTTCTTTATGATACAGGACAGTGGTACATAAACTGCAATGCAACAGACACACAGGGAACAGGAATACATACATGGTAAAAGAAACTGCATATATAATAGATACGGATTCTGATTTTATAAACCGTCTTAAGAAACTTCTTGAGGAAGAATACATAATTTCTGTTTTTTCAGACCCTCAAAAGGCATTTGATTTGATTTTAAAAAAGAAACCCGATATTGTTATAACTGAACTTCTTTTTCCCTCTCTTGATGGAATAAATTTTATTGCATCCTTAAAGGAAAACTGTGTGGAATCCCCTATTGTTGTTGCAACAAAGTTGCCGGTTTCCCAGAAATTTGCAAAAATTTTTGAAATTTCAGATTGCTTTAACAAATCCATTGCGGATGAAGAGATTTACGAACGAATAAAAAAGTCATCTGGCTGGAAAAAAAGAAAGGTTTCCCCACCATTGCTTCCAATTATTACTGAAGGGAAAATTGGTGATGCAATAAAACAGATTCTTGATGAAATTTATGAAGAAAAAAGAACACTCTGTTACCAATATCTTGGAAAAAAGGATTTTCTCCGAGCAATAGAAATTGTGGCATTTTTAAGAAGGGTTTATCCAACAGACATAAGAACTCAAGGGTTGATAAGAGAAGTTCTTTTTGCACCCCAAGCCATTTCTCAAAAAGAAGGTCAGACAAGTTTTGAAGTGGAACCTCAAAAAGTAAATGCTCTTTTAAGGCGGTGTGCTTTAGCGCATGAGGCAAATGACATAAAAAAGATGCTTGAATGTGGGAAGGCACTTCTCAAGGCAGAAGATGTTAAAAATGGAATAAAAGTTTTTAGAGAAATTGTTGTCTTTTCAGAAGAAAATCCATATCTTGCTGAGCAGGTTATTATAAAAGAAATAAAACCAAAGATTGTTCCGTGGGATGTCCTCGCTGTCCTTACAATTATGGTAAGTATGCTTTTTAAACCCTATATTTTTGCGAGCCTTGCAGTTGCTTTCTCGTGTTGCTCCCTCATTTCAAAATCTAAAAAAATCCCCCAGTTCGTCATCCCTATTGCAGCTGTGGTTGTGTTCTTGCGTCTTGCAAATGTTCCAACCCTCTCAACAAAGTTTGAAAGATATCTTGCAAGAAAAGCACAGGAAAGAATGCTTTATGTAACACCAAAATTCTTTTATACAAATGAAGGGACGCTCAAAATCAGATACAGAGTTGGGAAATCTACATCTGTGCTGATAAAAATTAAATCTGCTCGTCAGAAAAAAATACTTATTGACAATCCTACTCATGAAGCAGGGGTTTTTGAAGTGGAATGGAATGGCAAGGACGAAAACGGCAATTACTTCAGAAACGATCTTAATGTAATTTTTAAATGTGGTGCTGCCACATATCAGGAAAAAGTTTATGCCGGACTCCGTTAGGCATAAGAGAAGAATAATTATTACTCACAAAAAATATCAGTTCAAATATACTTTTTATATTCTTATAAGCATGGTTCTTGTAGCAGGGGTAATTTCCCTTATAACTTTTTTCGGAATTTATCCAATTCTTTCAGAAAAACTTTCAAAAGCAGTTACAGAGCCAATTTCAAAGGAGCTTGCAAAAGCACTTCTCAACTCCTACTGGATAAGTGTCGTGTTTTTGATTTTTTTAGCAGGATTTTTTGGCATCTTCCTTTCTCATAAAATTGTTGGACCAATAAACCGAATGACATCCATTGTAAACGATATAGAAAAAGGCAATCTCTCAAAGCGAATCTATTTAAGAAAGCATGATGAATTTGTCCCTCTTGCAAATGCAATAAACAAACTTCTTGATTCTTTAAAAAAATTTATGTCTGATACTGAAAATCAATTAAATGAATTTGAAACAAGCATAAAAAAACTTTCTGAACTGCTTGAAAAAGAAAATTTTTTAAAAGATGACATAAAAATTGAGTTAAATGAAATTCGCAAAAAACTTAAAAGTTTACAAAACTCCATTTTAAAATACAAAAACGGATAAACTCTTATGAAAATAGGAATTTTTGACTCTGGGGTGGGTGGATTAAGTGTTTACAAAATTGTCAAAAAACATTTTCCGAAATGTGATTATATCTATTTTGCAGATACTGCACATCTTCCTTATGGGGAAAAAACAAAAAAAACAATAATTTCCTATACAAAAAGAATTCTCCATTTTCTTTTGAAAAAAAAGTGCAATGTAATAATCTGTGCCTGCAATACTGCTTCTTCTGTAGCAGTTCCTTATTTAAGGAAGGGGTGTCCTGTGCCTCTTTACGATGTCATAACCCCTGTTGTAAAAAAAGTAAAAAATTCTAAAAAAATTGCAATAATTGGAACAAAACTCACAATAAAAAGTAGCGCCTACTTAAAAAAAATAAGAAAAATAAATCCAAAAGCAAGAATTTTTGCCATGCCAACCCCTCTTTTTGTGCCTCTTATTGAAGAGGGCTGGACAAAAACAGAGGTTTTAAAAAAAGTCATACAGATTTATTTAAAAAAATTAAAAAACTGGAATCCTGATACACTTATTCTGGGTTGTACACACTACCCTGTAATAAAAAACCAAATTCAAAGTTTTCTTGGCAAAAAAACCCAGCTTATCGGCTCTGAGGCAATTGTTGATGACATAAAAATAAGTTCGCTGCAGAAAAAGGGAAAAACCCTCTTTTTTGTAAGCGATGACCCAAAACATTTCAGAAAAATTGCCAGAAAAATATTTAATGTTAACACAGGCAGGGTTAAATTATGTACAGAATTTCTGTAAGTGCCAGTTTCTCTTCAGCACATTTTTTAAGAAATTACAGAGGAAAATGCGAAAAAATTCACGGTCATAACTGGAAAGTAATCCTTACGGTTGAAAGTAAAATTCTGAAAAACAACATGGTAATGGATTTTTCAGAACTAAAAAAAATTTTAAAAGATGTGCTTTCAAAACTGGACCACAAAACTCTCAATGATATCCCCCCATTTACAAAAGAAAATCCCACAAGCGAAAGAATTGCAAAATTTATCGCAGATAAAATAAAAATGAAACTTCCCTCAGGAGTGAAAATTTCAAGCGTTCAGGTTTTTGAAACTGAAAATTCAAGTGCAACCTATTTAAAATAGTTAAAAGTGGAAAAGGGAACCCCCTACTGTTTCTCCCCCCTAAAAGGGGGGAGATTGAGAGGGGGGATTTGAAAATAAACTCTTTACCACTTACTACTCGCTACCATATCAACTTGTCAGCTTTTTAACTTGTTAACTAAAAGAAATAGAGAAATGTAGCTCGAGACCCTTGGTCTGCGAAATGTAGTGGGCGAATTACCACTCACTACTTACGATTTTGTTATACTGGACAACTATTTCGTTTTCTTAAAAAGTTTGCTCAAAAATGACCTTTTCGCCTCTTTAAGCTCATCTTCCAGTCTTTCCACTTCCTTTGCAAGTTCCCTTCTCGTCATATCTGTTATATAAAACTTTTCCAGAAGTTCCTGCTTCTGTGTAGTCCACTCTTCAAGTTTCTCTTGAAACTTATTTGCGCTGGCTTCCATCTGCTTTATATATTTTTCCCTTTCAAGTTCATGTTCTCTTTTTTCTTTTTCAAGCAATGCCTTCAAATTAATAATTTCTGTCTTCAAACTGTTTTCCTTTTCTATAAATTGGCGCTCAAGTTTCTGTTTTTCTGACAAAAATTCATTCTCCTTTCTTCCAAGTTCTTCTTTTAAATACTGAACTCTATCTGAAAGTTCTTTTACTTCAAATTCCAGTTTGTTCTTAAAAACTTTGAAATTTTCCTTGTCTCTTTTTGCTTCTGATAGAAACTGGGATAATTTTTCCTTTTCAATTCTTAAGCTTTTTGCTTCAACCTCTTTTCTCTCAAGAATTTCTTTTAATTCTTTTATGGAGGCATTTAAACTCTGTTTTTCCATCTGAAAACCTTCTTTTATCTTTTGAAGTTCTTCCTTCATTTGCTGTTTCTGGATAAGAACTGTTTTTTCTCTGTTTGAAATTTGCTCCTCACGTGCCTTTAAATTTTCTTTCAACGCAGTAAGAGAAAGAATTTCTTTTTCAAGTTCCCTAATTTTTGCTCTTTCCTGGGAAATTTGTATTTCTTTTTCGTTAAGTTTTTTCTGCCAGAGCAAAACTGTCTCTTCTCTTTCTTTCTTAAGTCGTTCACAGGTGCTTAAAAGTTCCTGATTTTGCTCGCTCAATTCTGTAAACTTGTTATAATATCGGGTGATTTCTTCTCTTAAACGATTTCTTTCTCTTATAAATTCAAGCATTCTTGTTTCAAGTTCGTTTCTTCTTTTTATTTCAAGATTATTTATCTGATTCCTTAACTGTGAAATCTGTGCTTCTCTTTCTTCAATCTTGCTTAAAAGCTCTGTTTTTTCGGTCTCAAAAATTTCCCTTATCTGTCTTTCCTTTTCTTCGGAAACCTGCTTCAACCCTTTTATAACATCTTCTCTGTTTGAAACCTGAATCATCAGAGAGTTTTTTTCATTTTCAAGGGCATTTATGGCTTTTTTAAGACGATTTATTTCCTCATCTCTGGTTCGTATAATTTCTGAAATTTTCTCACTGTGTTTTTCTTTTAATTCCTCTATCTGGCTTTCCTTTGAAGAAATCACCCTCGCAAGTTGATTTATTTTTGCCTCACTTTCTATGCGAAAATTCTGAAGTTTTTTCTCCTTTTCTTCAATCTCTGAAAGCAAAACCAATCTCTGGCGGTTGTTTTCTTCATCTTTTACCTTTAACCTTTCTGAAAAATCTTCGTTCATTTTTCTTGTTTGTGCTGAAAAATTCTCAATTTCAATTCTCAATTTTTCCTGTAGTTTTAAAATTTCAAGGCGGAGTTGTGAAATCTGTGTATCCCGAGCCGAAATTTGAGCAGAAAGAGATGCCTCCACATCTTTAAGTCGTGTTTCTGTTCTTCTTAAATCCTCTTCTTTTGCTTTAAGGGTTGCATCAATAACTGCAACTTCCTTTTCTGCCCTTGCCAAAATTTGATTTTTCTCTTCTTCTTTTCTTGTGAGTTCCTCTAAAAATCTTTTTCTTTCCTGCTCAAAATCCCTTCTCAAACCAGCAATTTCATCTTCAAACTGGTGCCTTATCCTCTGGGATTCAAGTTCTTTTTCTGATATTGCCTTTGAAAGAAGGGTTTCTTTCTCCTGAAGAATCTTTTTGAGCCCCTCTATTGCCTCTTCCTTTTCAAGAATTATCTTGTGAAGTTCCTGTGCCCTTGCCTCATATGAGGATTTGAGAGCTGTAAGTTCATTTATCTTGTCCTGATATTCAACAATCAAAGAATTTCTTTTATGCTGTTCCTCTTCTTTTATTTTTGCAATTTCATTTACCTTTTCTCTCTCCAAGCTAAAGATTTCCTCCTGGGCAAATTCCAGGCGTCTCTGCCAGTCATTATTCAAATCATTTATCTTTTGAGCAAGAACCTTTATCTGATTTTCCTTCTCGGTTACAATGGCTTTTGCCTCTTCCTGGCTTTTAGCAAGCAAAACCCTGCTTCTTTCTATTTCTGTTTTTAAATGAGTTATTTCAGTATTGTATGCCTCTTTTGTAAGATTTAATTCCCTTTTTACCTCTTCAATTTCCCTCTCTTTTATCAGAAGCCTTTGTGAAAGATTTTCTTTTTCATTGACAATTTTCTCTATTGTTGCTTCTTCCTCTTTAATTCTCTTTTGAAAGAGTTCTTTTTCCTCTTCAATCCTTGCTTTCAAAAATTTTATCTCTTCCTCATCCTGTGCTTGAAGGGTCTCAATTTCCTTTATTTTTGCATCCAGAGCAATTTGAAATTCTGACTTCTGCCTTTCAATTTCAAGTTCTAACTGTGTAATTTGGTCTTCTCTGCTTTTTATTTCTTTTTCAAAATTCTTCCGCTGTTCCTCAATTTTTGCCCTTAAGATATTAATTTCATCCTGAAGATGTTTTTTTTCTTTCTCCAGTTTGTTTATTCTTTCTTCATACTCTCTCTTTATTGAATCTTCTCTTAAAACTGCCTCTGCCCTTACAACATTGTTTGCCTCTTCAAGTTCCTGAATACGGGAAACTGAAGATGTTCTTTCTTCCTCAAGAAGTCTTTCAAGACGGGCAAGTTCCTTTTCCCTTTCTGCAAGAATTTCAGAATATTTTTTTTCGGTTTCAGAAAGTTTTGTTTTAAGGTCCCTAACTTGCGCTTCTTTTAATTCAATCTGCGCATTTGCCTGAGTTTTTTCTGATTCCAGTTCTGTTTTTAATCTGACTATCTCATCTTTTTGCTCTAAAATTTTTTTGTTTAACTCATCTTCCCTGAGGATATTTTCTCCACGTATAAGACCCTTTTCTTCATTGCTTTTTTCAAGTTCTATTGAAAGTTCCTTTATTTTTTCTTCTCTTTCCTTAATTTCTTTCCTGAGGTTAGAAATTTTATTCTGGAATTCATCAAAAATTTCTCTTTTTTCTGTCTCAAGAGATTTCAGTTTCTCTTCATATTGTTTTTTTGTTTCTGAAAGGGTTGCACGCAACTCATCTATTTCCTTTAACAGTTCTCCTTCCCTCTCAAAAAATTTCCTTTTTTCTGCCTCAAGGTCAGCTCCTGCTTCTGATTCTTTTATTGCAAGTTCTGCATAAATCGCATTTTTTTCCTGTTCTTTATTCTTGAGAATCTCTTCCCATGTTCTTCGGGCTTCTTCATATTCTCTATGGGTCTGCTCTAATTTTTTTTGAAGTTCAGTCAATTTTGAGGTAAGTTCTTTCTCTCTTTCCTGAAACTGCGTTCTTAAAGCAATGTTTTGGGTTTGAAGTTTCAAAATCTCTTCCTGATGTTGAGTTCTTTCTTTTTCAAGGCGGGCTTTTAGAAAATCTATTTCTGAAAGAAGGTCTTCTTTCAATTTCTTCAATGCTTCTATGTCTTTTTCTTCGTTTCTACCCATTTTTTAAAAACCCCCCTTCTTAAATGTCTCAAGTCTTGCCCTTATGGATGATAATTCCTCTTCAAGGGCTCTGTTTATGTCTCTTAAATCCCTGAGTTCATTTTCAAGTTTAATTTTTTCCTCATTAAAGGCAGTTTCTTTTTCTTTTAATCGTTCAGCAAATTCTTTTGCCATGTTTTCCTTTTCCTGAGAAGTTGTCTTGTAAATTTCCTTTATTTCTTCTTTTAATTTTTGATTTTGCTCGGAAAGTGCCTTTTTTTCTTTCTCAAAATTCTGCCTTTCTTTCTCAATTTTTTCCTGCCAGGACTTTTCAATTTCAGTGATTTGAGAACTGAGTTCAGCTATTTCCTGATTTGCTTTTTCCAGTTTTTCCTTAAAAACCCTATATTCTTCCTCAATTTTCAAATCCCTTAATTTCAACTGATTTAAAAGTTCCACCCTTTGTTTATCCCATGCCGCACGTTCGTTTTCTCTTAAAAGTTCAATCTCTGAAATTGTTTTGTTAAGATGTTCCTTTTCATCTAAAAGATTTCTAATTTCTTTTTTCGCCTTGTTTTCTGTTAATGTAATTTTTTCATTTAAGTTCTCAATCCGGGAAAGAAGATTTTCTTTCTCCTTTTCAAAATCTGCCCTGTCTTTTTAAGTTGCCTTTCAAAACCCATCTTTAAAGCATTTTCTTTATTTTCAAATTCCTTTATCAAATTTTCTTTCTCGCGTTTTTGTTTCTGTATTACATTATTCAATTTTCTATTCTGATTTGCAAATTCACTAAGTTTTTCCTTAAAACCAACAATCTGATTTTTAAAATTGTCCTCTTTTTCTCTTATTAAATCCATGTAATACTTTTTAATATCCTCTAATTCTGCTTTTGCCTGAAGAGAAGAACTTTCAAGTTCTTTCTTTAATCTGGAAATGCTTGCTTTCAATTTTTCAATTTCTGTATTTTTTTCAATCATGAGAATGTCTCTCTTCTTTTCAAGGTCGCTGATTTGTGCTTTAAAAGATTCTTGCAATTCTGAAATCCTTCTATTTAACTCAAGCTTCTCGCTTTCTGCCTTTTCTTTAAATTCTTCAAAAATCTTTTCTATAGATGCTTTTTGAGAATTCAGTTTATTTATCTCTTCAACAAGTGCGGAAATTTCTGCATCCTTTTTCCTTGAAATATCAAACAGTTCTTTTTTCAGATTTTCAATTTCTTTTGCTTTTTCTTTGATTTCCTTTTCCCTCTCATCAAGCACAGTGTTATATGTGAGAAGCGCATCTTCATGCTCTTTTTCTTTTCTTTTTAACTCTTCTTTAAGTTGTGAAATAAGCAGATTAAGTTTTCTATTTTCCTCTTTAAACTGCTCAATTTCTTCGTGTAATTTTCGATTTTTCTCAAGGGATTTTTCAATTTCTGTCTTCAGGTTTTCAATCTGAACATTTTTTAATTGCTCTAAATTGCTTATTTCCTTTTCATATGTTTTGTTAAGATTTCTTATTTCGTTTTCCTTTTCAGTAATTTGAGAAAGAAGTTTTTGCCTTTCAAGATGCCACTTTTCAGAATTTTCAACAATTGTCTGCCTCAGATTTTGAATTTCAAGATTGGCATTCTCCTGAAAATCTCTTAATTTTACCTGATATTCTTCTCTGATTTTGAAAATTTCTTCTTCTTTGCCCTCAAGTTGTTTTTGATATTCCTCTTTAATCGCTTCCATTTGTTTCTGGTTTTCCAAAAGTTCCTGAAAGTGTTTTTCTTCTGCTTCTGAAATTTTTTTGTTTAGAAAATCTATCTTCTCTTTTAAAACTTGAGCCTCTGCACGGAGGTTTTGTTCAATTTCTTCTTTTTCTTTTTTGAGAGTCGTTATTTCCAGAGATGCCTTCATCTTTTGCTCATCAAGGGCTTTTTCAAGCAATTCTATTTTCTTACTGAGGTTCTCTTTTTCCTCTTCCCATTTTTTCCTGTCTTTTTCATAATTCGCCTCATCCACCTTGCTTTTCTCTTTAAGTTCGCTATATCGGGCTGCTGCCTCTTTCTCTCTTTCTTTTAACAATAGATTTAAGTTAAAAATTTCATTGTTCTTTTCTTCAAGAATTTTTTCCTTTTCCCTGATTAACTTAGAAATATCTTCCTTTAATTTTTCAGTTTCAGCTTTCAGGGCTGTTATCTTTAAATTAAGATTTGTTTTTTCATAATTTGCTGCACTTTCAATATCTGAAATTGCTTTTTTGTGTTCAATTATTTTTTCCTTTAAAGAGGTAATCTGGCTTTCATAAATTTCTGAAAGATGTTTTTTTTCCTCATTCAGTGCTAAAATTTCTGATGAAAGTTTGTTTTCTGTCTCGTTTTTTTCTGCCTTTATTTTTTCAATTTCCTGATATACTCTGGCTCTTTCCTTCTGGAATTGGGAAATTCTTGCTTCATAATTTTTTTTCAAAATCTCTATTATCTTCTTAAGTTTTTCTATTTCAGAATCCTTGCCCAAAATTGTGTTTCGCAAATCTATCTCCACTGCACGGGAAGATGCCTCAAGTTCTGCAATTCTGTTTGCATAATTTTCTTTTAATGTCTCATTTAGATTTCTTAAATCAGTAATTGTTTTTTTCTGAACTTCGTTTGCATTTTTCAGGGATTGAATTTCTGCCTTTAAATCCTGTATCTGGGATTCATATACGGATTTTTGCTGATTTACTTCATCCTGCCACCTGGCTCTTATGGTATCTATTTGCTTGTTTAAATTCTCGTTTGCAGTTTTTAGTTCTTCTATTGCATTTTGTAATTCCGACTCCTTCCCGGCAAAAGAAATTGTCTGGGATTTCAGTTCCTCTTCATATTTTGAGACGAGTTTTCTCTGCTCTTCTCTGAGCGCAGTTATTGTGTTTTTTAGGTTTTTTATTGTCTGTTCAAGTTTAAATTTCTCTCTTTCAAACTCTCCTTTCTGTCGAGAAAATTCCGCATTAAGAGAAAAAACTTCCTCCCTGTGTTTGTCTCTTAAATTCCTGATTTCATTCTTTAGTGCATCTATTTCAACATTTGCCTTTCTTTCTCTATCCTTTAAAATTTTTTCATGCGTCTTTATCTCATCCTTTGCTCTTAAAATTTCCCACTCTTTTTCTCTTAAGCTTTTATTAAATTCTGCTGTAAGATTGGACTGGATTTCAAGAATCTCCACATTCAAATTTTTGATAATCTGCTCTTTTTCTTCCAGGAGCATTTCTAATTTTTTCTCTTTTTCTTCAATTTCCATCTCTCTGGCAGAAAGGAATTTTTCCTTTTTTTCAATTTCCTGAATACGTTTGCGATATTCTGCATTGAGTTTTGCAAGTTCTATTGAAGATTTTGCCTGAAGATATGCTTTTTCCTTCTCAAGAGTACTTATCTTTTCCTTTAGCTGGGAAATTTCTTTTTCATATTTTTCATGTATGGCAGAAACCTGTTTTCCCAATGCAATTTTTAGGTCTTTAAAATTGTTACTCCTCTCTTCCATTATGTTAAAAAATACATTAAATTTTATCCCTTGTCAATGTGAAGTAATTTTGCTATGATTTTTCAAAAAAAGGAAAAATCTTATGGAGGAAGGGAAAGAGTATCACATTGCACTAAGTAAAGGAGATGTGGGAAGATATGTCCTTTTACCTGGTGACCCTGGGAGAACTGAAAAAATCGCCAAATACTTTAAAAATGCTAAAGAAATTGCCTTTAACAGAGAATACCGAACTTTTACAGGGGAAGTTGATGGTATAAAAATTTCAACCACATCAACCGGTATAGGTTGTCCTTCAACAGCAATCTGTATTGAAGAACTTATAAAATGTGGAGCAGATACTTTTATAAGAGTGGGGACTGCTGGCTCCCTTCAGCAACATGTTGGTCTTGGGGATGTTGTAATCTCCCAGGCAGCAGTAAGAGAGGAAGGAACTACCAGACAGTATATTCCATTAAGTTATCCTGCTGTTGCTGATTTTGAAGTTACAAGTGCTTTGGTTGAGGCTGCAAAAAAATTAAACATCTCTTATCACACAGGTATTGTGCATTGTAAAGACGCTTTTTATACAGAGGGAGCAAATGACCTTCCTCTTGCAGAATACAACGAGCAGATGTGGAAAGCATGGTACAGAGGAAATGTCCTTGCCACCTCAATGGAATCCGCTGCACTTTTTGTAATATCCTCAATCAAAAGGGTGTACGCTGGTGAGGTTCTTGCAATAATAGGGCTTACTTATGCGGACAAACCCATAGAGAAAAAGGTAGGGATTGATGAGGCAATTCAGGTGGCAATAGAAGGGGTGAAAATTCTTGAAAGAAAAAGAAATTCTTAAACTTCTCAAAAAGACAATTAAAAACTCCTACTCCCCCTATTCCCATTATAAAGTTGCAGCAGTAATTGAAACAAAATCTGGAAAATTATACTCAGGTGTAAATGTGGAAAATGCCTCCTTTGGACTTACCCTTTGTGCTGAAAGAGTTGCAGCTGCCTGTGCAATAAAAGACGGTGAAAAAGACTTTAAACGCATTTATGTTATGACAGAGGATGATGAGCCACAAATCCCCTGTGGGGCGTGTCTGCAGTTTCTTGCAGAGTTTAATCCTGAATTAGAAATTGTCTCCTTTGGTAAAAAAAGTAAAAAAACAACTATTCTTTCTAAGGTTTTATCATCAGCTTTTTACTTTCATAAAAAATGAAAAAAAATCTCACTTATTTATTTATAACTCTTGGTTTTGTTTTTGCCCTCTGGACAATTTCAAAAAAAATAACCCTTGAAAAAAACTTCAAGAAAATAGAACTTGCCTGTGATTTTACAGATGTCATGCACCTTTCCCTGATTTCAGGCAAAAGCATTGAAGAAGTTTTAAAAGATTTAAAGGAAGTTGGCATTACAACCGTGGGTATAAAAGAAACAACTCTCAAATGCCTTGAAAAAAACGCTCTTGTTAATGTTATTTCAGGGGTGGATATTGAAAAGTGGCGATATCTTTTTAGAAATAATCCAAAATTTCTGGAAGCAACTCAAATACAAAATAAGGACCACTTCCTCTACATTTTTACAAAAAACCCTTCCCTGGGAAGTTTTATAAAAAAATCTCTTTCAGAGAAACTGCCCACAAAAGATGTTACAGGAACCTTTACAGGCAAATACTATCTTGTAATCACCTTTACTAAAAAAGCAATTTTAAACTCTCTACATCTGGGATTCTGGCAGGGTGAAGTTGAGGTTTTAAAAAAACATGGTTTTCAAATTGTACTCAAACCCACGCATGATGCATTTGTAACCCCTCAATGGATTGAGGAACTTTTTGCTGACTTTAAAGAAGATGCCTCTGTAACAGGGGTTATTATAGACGGGATAAAAGCCCCACTGCCGGAAAAACTTGGCGCTGTTCTTAATGATAAAAAAATTCCTTTTGGTGTGGTAGAATTTGCAAAAATTCAGGGACAAAAAATCCTTGCAGAAAAATGCAAAAAAGTATTTTTGTGCTTCTCTCCAAAAGGAGAAAACGACTTTTTTAAAACCACCTCTATTTTAAGAAGTGTCAAGGAAAGAAATATACAAATGGTGTATCTCCATCCGAATAATGACAATTATTTTGAATTTCTTTCATTTGTGGGTGGAGTAAAAAATATGCTTCTTGCAAACTCTTTTGAAATAGGGAAAATGAAAATTCTTCCCCGCTGGAATGCAGGTTATTTAAGTTATGTCTTTATTTCCATTGCAATTTTTGCTGCAATTTACTGGCTGATAACCCTTATCTATGAGACCCCAGCACATTTTGACATTGGTTTCTTGATTGTTGCTGTTTTCACGACTCTCTTTTTTGCAAAATTCACACTTTTCAGACAGTTAATGGCTTTTCTGGCAACTCTGGTGTTCCCAATCCTTGCAATATCAAAAACATGGAAAAAGCATAATGTCCCACCATTGACTCTTGTTATTTTGATTTTTTTAAAGGTAACTTTCATTTCCCTGCTCGGTGCGATTTTTGTAACCGCAATACTCTCTTCAAGTGATTTTATGCTAAAAATAAATCTCTTCAGAGGTGTAAAACTTTCTTTGATACTTCCTCTCCTAATAACATTTCTGCTTCTTTATGGTAGGGAAAAAAGTTATTTTTCAACAAGTTTAGAAAGGGTCTTGAAAAAGCGCCTTGAAGTAAGACATCTTCTATTTGGTTCTCTTGTGATTATTCTGGTTGTGTTGTTGATTTTTCGCAGTTCAAATCAATTTGGATTTTTCCTCCCTTTTGAAGAAACTTTCAGAATCTGGCTTGAAAAAATTTTCTTTGCAAGACCAAGATTTAAGGAATTTCTCTTCGGACATCCTATTATGATTCTGGGTTTTTATCTTTATCTTACTGCACCGAAAGATGAAAAGATAAAATTCAGGCCCCTGATTCTTTTAGGTTTGATAGGACAGGTCTCAATCATAAATACCTTTGCGCATATACATTCTCCATTTTTGATAGGAATTTTCAGAACCCTAAATGGAATTTTCTGTGGGGTAATTGTCGGGGTTTTGCTTGTGAATCTCTTAAAATACATAAAAATAATAGATTAGTGATTAAAAAAATCCTTCTTGCTGGATACTTTGGATATGGAAACTTTGGAGATGAACTTCTGGTTGAAATTTTTAAAAAACGAATGCCTGAAAATTTTAAGATAGATACAGCCCAAAAAATGGCTAAACAACCCTTAATGACTCTTTCCAAAATCCTTAAAAATGATGCTTTTGTTTTTCCTGGAGGAAGCATCTTTCAGGATGAAACCTCATTAAAATCCGTTTTTTTTTATATATTGACTATTTTTTTCGCGTTGATTTCAGGAAAAAAAGTTTTCCTTCTTGACCAGGGTTTTGAAATTACAAATAAATTTGTCTTAAAGGTTTTAAAAATTGCATTGAAAAAAGTCAAAATGCTCAGCGTTCGCGATCACGTTTCCTTTAACATTTTAAAGTCAATTGGCATTAATGCTTTTTTAAGTGCTGACCCTGTTTTTTCATTGGAACTTCCTGATTTAGAAAATATATCTCCAAAAGCAGTGGGAATTATTCCCCGTGGGAATTTTTTGCTTTTAAAGGAACCCTTGAAAGAAATTCAACAAAATTTCTCTGATTTGCCACTAAAAATTGCTATCTTTAGTGAAAAAGACAGACCCCTTGCTGAAAAAATAAAAAAACTACTGTCTTTACAAACAGATATAAAAAAAATCTCAAAACTTGAGGACTTAATTGATTTTTTTAAACAAACAGGCCTACTCCTCTGTGCGCCCTATCATGCTGTTGTTGTTGCCTATATCTGTGGAATAAATTTTAGGCCCCTCATTTACTCAAAAAAAGTAGAGAGTTTTCTTAAATATGTTGAGGGGAAAAATAGAAAAAAAGTTTGTTTGGAATATAAAAATTTGAATTGCTTAAATTTTAATTTTTTCCTAAATCTTTTAAGAGGTGTGGAAAATGCGAATTTTAATAAAAGCTGACAATCTCTGGTATGAAAAAGAGGGGAAAATTCTCTTAAAAAATGTATCCCTTGAAATTTTCCAGAACGACTTTGTTGTTCTTGAAGGCAAAAATGGTTCAGGAAAGAGCATACTCTGTCAGTTGCTTTCATTTAAAAAATCCCCCACACAGGGAGCAATTACTGCAGAAAAAAAATATCCTCTCTTCAGCGACAGAGTTTCGCTTCTTGAAAACAAAACTGTAAAAGAAAATATAAAATTTCTTTTGCCAAAAATGGATTCTTATGATGCAACATTTGAAGTTACAGAACTTTTAAAATCTCTGAACCTTTTTGAAAAGAGAAATTCCCTGCCAAAAGAACTTTCAACAGGCCAAAGAAAGCTTCTCAAAATTGCAACTTTTTTGGTGCTTGAAGAGGAACTCATTTTTTTTGATGAACCCTTTCTGGGCTTAGATGAGGAAAATAAACACACTGTCCTTGAAAAACTCATAGAAAAAAATAAAAGTGGAACCACGATATTTATTGCGACTTCTGACTTTTCAACAACTCAAATTTTCAACAAACGTCACTTTTTGGTAAAAGATGGGGACATTTATGAATTATAAAAAAAGAACTTTATTTTTAAACTTTTCAATTTCATTGCTTGTGGGTTTTTTCTTTATATTTAAAAACACTTATTCTGAGTATCGTGAAAGTTTAAGAAAAAAAGTTTTTATTGCTGTTTTTTTAAAAAACTCTTCAGATATCTACAAAATTCAAAATAAAATAAAGAGCATTCCTGGAGTGGAAAAAACAGAACTTCTTCTGCCTGATGAAGTTCTTACAGGGATTAAAGGATTTATGAAAGATTTCCACCTTTTTGCAGACATCCCCAGAAAAGACATTCCCTCACTTTTAAAGGTTTATCTTACAGAGCTGAATTTTGCCACATTCCAAAAAATATCTTCACAAATTTCTAAAATGCAGGGGGTTGAAGATATAGATACAGGAGGCAAAGAAACGAAAAACATCTTCCTCTTTGATATGAAGCTTAAAAAAATTTTAAAGTTTCTTTTTCTATTTTTTCTTGTAATTGTCTTTGTCCTGCTCTTTGCAGAAATAAATATTTTTAAGCCATTTTCAAACTCTTTTTACTACCTTAAAGAAAGAGGTATTTCAAAAACAAAAATCCTTCTTTCGCATCTTTTTGAATTGCTGATTTTACCAATTTCATCAACACTATTTGCAATTTTTTTCTTTTTGGTTCTAAAAAAAAGTTTTTTTGCTGAATTTTCCTTTTTGAAGAACTGGGATGTTTTTGCCATTTTTATCATTGCTGCATTTCCTTCTTTCTTTCAGGTTTTGCGGGATGAAATATAGTATTCTTTTTTTGCTTTTGCTGTTTTCAATTCCTGCTTCTGGAGATATTCACACCACCCTAAAAAAAGTAGAACGCCAGATACAGGAAAGCAATTTGGAATTTTCAAAAATAAAAAAAG
>JAGHAG010000085.1 GCA_021161625.1 Elusimicrobiota bacterium | reverse complement strand
GATTGGGAGATTATGAGATTAGGAAAGATCGCGACCCGACGAAGTCGGAGGAGTATATTTCTATCCACTATCCACTGTCCACTGTCCACTGTCCACTGTCCACTATTTGCTATTCCCTCATTACTCATTACTCGTTACTCATCCCTATTGTCGTATTTGGTATTTGCTAAACTGAGCGGGCGAATTATCATTTACCATTTACTCTTTGCTCTTTTTACTATAAATGCTTTTGCTTATTATAGTTTTGAAGATGCAAAAACAATTGCTCTCGGTGGGAGCGTGCTTTCATCCCCATTTTCAAATCCTGCACTAATCTGTGAGGAGGAAAGGTCATCTTTTTACGGCGAATATTCAGATATGCTTTTTAATTTAAGTTCCTACGGAAAGATTCCTGGATATTACAGCCCTGATCTGAAAAAAGAAGGACTCTTTTTTACCTATCCGCAGAAAGTTTATTCATTTGGTTTTTTCAATTATGCCCTGAAAAGTTCACTCCACAGAGAGGAAATTTTCAAATTTTCAATAGCAAGAAATGTGAATGATTTTTTTATTTCAAGATTTGAAGATAGAATAAACATTTCCGCTTCTTTCGGAATTTATCAGTTGGAGTTTTTTGATTTTCCATACGAGGAATACTCTTCAAAAATTTCTTCATTTTTTATGGATTTCTCTATATTCAGCAAATTAAAAAGTTATGAATACGGTTTTTGCTTTAAAAATGCAGGTCCGACAGATATTGGCATTTCAAGAAGAGAGAAAATGCCACAGGAATTTGTTTTTTCATTTGCAAAAAGAATCAAAAACATAAAAACAATCCTTACGCTTAAAGACCTTTATACAGGATTTGATTTTGGCTTTGCTATTGAGGGGAATTTTAAAAATTTTAATTTTTCAATGAATATTCAAAAAAATTCTTTTGGCACAGGATTTGGATTTAATTTTAAAAAATGGGAATTGTTTTTTGGAGGGAATTTTATTTCTGCCAAGGATATAGTTTTTTCGCCATCTTTCTCTTTAAGATACTTTTTCAAACCAAAACCGAAAAAATCGAAAATTCAAATGATGAAGGAATTTTACAACCTTGCTTATCAAAATTATAGAAGAAAAAATTATAAAAAGGCAATTTATTACTGGGATAAGGTTTTAGAGATTGACCCGAATCATGTGCTTTCAAGAAAAAACATCAAAAAAGCAAAAGTTCGTCTGAAAAAATATTATTTTGCTATTGCAACTCAGGAATTCAAGAAGGGAAATTACGAAAAGGCAATAGAGTTTTGGAAGAAAGTTCTTGAAATAGATCCTGAGCATGAGCTTTCAAAAAGAAAAATAGAAAAAGCAAGAAAAAGAATGGAAGAAGGGGTGAGTAACGAGTAATGAGTAATGAGGGAAATGAAAAATGAAAAATGAAAAATTTAAAATTTACAATTTGCAATTTACAATATCGCGAAGCGATATGCAGAGCCCTGCCTGGCAGAAACCACTCGCAATGTAGCCGCAGACCCTTGGTCTGCTAAAAAAAATTAAAAATTAAAAATGACAGATGACAAATTAGTGATAAGGATTAAGTAGTAAGGATTAAGTTATGGAAAAAATGAAATACTTAATTCTTAAAGTGAGCGAAGCGAACGGCTTAATCCTTAATCCTGATGAGCCCTCATTACTCATTACTCGTTATTCATCCCTTTTGTTACTATTCGTGAAATTGGGGATTGTTTTTTTGTTTTTTGTTATTTCCCTCAGTGCAAAGCCCTATCACAGAATTACAGTTGATGGCAATCTTTCTGAATGGGGAGAGGATGAAAGAATTGTTGAGGATTCTTCTGATGGGGAGTTTACAAACAGAATTGACAGAGTTTATCTCACGTGGGATGAGGAAAATCTTTATATTGGAATTTCAGCAAGGGTTGATGGCAAGGGGCTTCTTCTTTATATTGACAGAGATTTTGGCACCTCAAATGGATTTGATGATTTAAGAAATATTGACAACTGGAACAAGGGGGCGTATTTTACAAATGGTTTTTATCCTGAGTTTCAATATGGCTCCTGGGATGGAGAAAGTGGCAATGTTTATGAAATAAAAACCTCAACTTTTAGCTCCACGGTTTCAGCGGATAAGGCGGTTTCATTTTCATCTGAAAATCCTGGTTTTGAAATTGGTATTGAGAAGCATATCCTTTATCCAGATGGCTTTGTAGGGGGTTTGGAACTTGCGATTTTTGTTTCCCTCTGTGATGGGAATTCTCTTTCAACAGATTCTGCACCAGACACACAAACCACCCTTCCGCAGGTTGACACATTTACTGTTATTGCAATTGATAGCAATTCAGATGGAATTTTTGACAACCTTTCATATCCAGAGTTCAAATTCCTTGAATTTGAAGTGGATAAGATATTCTCGCCAAATGGGGATTCTCTGAACGATGAAGCAAACATTAAAATAACCCTTTCCCAAGCTGCGGATGTTGTTTTGAAAATTTTTACTCTTGAAGGGAGAAAAGTTTTTGAAAATTCCTTCCATATACCTGATACGCAGGAATTTACAACTTCGTGGGATGGTAAAAAAAGAGGAGAATTTGTTAATAATGGAATTTATATTCTGCACATTGAAGCAACAAATTCAGGTGGAGAGGTTATTTCAAAAAATAAAGGAATTGTTGTTGTGAAATGAGAAATTTTTTAATACTGTGTGTTTTTTGTGGAATTGCTTTAGCATCATTTGAAATGCACGCCCCAAATGTCAAATTTATGGGGCGTGGCAGGTGGGCTGTTGCAGACATTGATGAATTTTGTGAAAACTGTGTGGTTTTGCCATATAATAAAAGATTAGAAGTGGGTAGCGGCAATTTTTATGGAATTTCAGAAATTTCTCAGGGCTTTTGTTCTTTTGCTCTGCCTTTAAAAAATTTTTCTTTTGCTATGAGATATTCTTTTTTGAAATTCTCAAATGTTTACAGAGAGGATTTTTCAAGTTTTAATTTTTCAAGAAGAATTACAGATAAATTTTTCACAGGAATAAATCTAAATCTCTATGGATTAAGAATAAGCAATTTTGAGGAAGGATTAAATAGAAGTATCTCTTCAACTGATTTTGACATTGGTTTTGTCTGGAGGGCAAAGTTTTTTGCACTGGGTGCTTCGTTGTTTTCAGCAAATTCAAAAGAAATTATCTTCAAGAGAATTTCTGAAAAGAACTCATCACAAATTAAGGCAGGTTTTGTTCTGATGCCCTTTGAAAAAACAAAGATGGGTTTTGATTTTGAAAAAGACGGATTTAATGCAGGTGTTGAAACAGAAATTGCCCAGGCACTTAAAACCTCTTTTGGAATTTCTAAAGGGAATCTTACATTTGGTTTTTCAATTCGCCTTCCAGTTTTGTGGTTAAATTTTTCAACAATTGTTAATGATGAAATTGGAAATGTGTATTTCTTTTCAATGAGCAATGAATGAAAAATTAAAAATTAAAAATTAAAAATGAAAAATGAAGCGAAATTAGGAGATTGGGAGATTAGGAGATTAAAGAAGAAATTTATAGAAATTTGTCCTTCGGACGAAATAAATAGAAATTGATAATGG
>JAGHAG010000054.1 GCA_021161625.1 Elusimicrobiota bacterium | reverse complement strand
CTTTATTTTCTTGTCTCCATATCACTTTTAGTTAGTTAACAAGTTAAAAAGTTGACAAGTTGATAAGTCCCCCCTCTCAATCTCCCCCCTAAAAGGGGGGAGAAACAGTAGGGGGTTCTCCCCTTTTTCACTTTTCTACTTGTCATCTTATCAACTTTTTGGCAAAGCAAGCTTTGCAACTACATTTTTAATTTTACACTTTTAATTTTACATTTTTAAATATCTGTAATAGAGGTATTCAAGAACAGAATTTATGTTTTCACCTGTTTTTGCTGAGATTTCAAAGTGCTTTTCAGGAAAACTCTCTGCAATTTTTCTGCTTCCTTCAATATCCATTTTGTTTAAAACAATCACCAAGGGTTTTTCAAGAATAAAGGGGTTGTATTCCTGAATTTCTTTTTTTAAAATTTGAAAATCCCTGTATGGATTTCCTCTTTCAGAATAGCCAAAAACATCTATGAGAAAAAGCAAAACTTTCACCCTTTCAATGTGCTGTAAAAATTTTAAACCCAGCCCCTTCCCCCTGTGTGCGTCTTCAATTATTCCGGGAAGGTCTGCAAAAGCGATTTCATCCAGACCAACCTTAGCCACTCCCAGATTGGGTTTTAATGTTGTAAAAGGAAAGTCAGCAATTTTTGGTCTTGCATTTGAAATTTTGGAAAGAAAGGTTGATTTTCCTGCATTGGGAAAACCAACCAGTCCAACATCTGCAATGAGTTTCAGTTTAAGAATTATCTGAGCATACTCACCATCTTCACCTGCTTCAACCTCATATGGAGTCGGGTTTGTTGCGCTTTTAAAGGATGCATTGCCTCTGCCACCTCTGCCACCTTTTGCAACAAGAACCTCATCCCCATCATACACAAGGTCTGCTATGAGAAAGTTGTTTTTGTAAACCTCTGTTCCACAGGGAACTTTTATTATGAGGTCTTCTCCCCTGCGTCCTTTTTTGTTATCCCCTTTTCCATGTGTTCCATTTTCTGCTTTAAAATGTGGATGAAATTTAAAATCATAAAGGGTTGAAAGATTTCTCTCTGCTTTAAGATAGACATTTCCACCATCTCCTCCATCTCCACCTGAAGGTCCACCTTTTGGAACAAATTTTTCCCTTCTGAAAGCAAGACAACCATTTCCCCCACGTCCTGCCTTGACAAAAATTTTTACCTCATCTACGAAATTTGACTTCATGAGTTAAAAATTGAAAACAAAAAAACTAACTTGTTGCCTGAGATTTTACTGAAACAAATTTTCTTCCTGATTTTGTATAAAATTGAACCGTGCCTTCCACTTTTGAAAAAATCGTCCCATCTCTGCCAAGGCCAACATTAAAACCAGGATAAATTCTTGTCCCTCTCTGTCTTACTATTATGCTTCCGGGTCTGACAAACTGACCTTCATAACATTTTACCCCAAGACGCTTACCACAGGAATCCCTGCCATTCTGTGTTGAACCCTGTCCTTTTTTATGTGCCATAATTACCCCCTCTTCAGTTTAGCGAATAGTGGACAGTGGAAAGAGGACAGTAATTTTTCTGGATTCCTGCTCCCCGCTTTCGCGAGGACAAGTTCCGCAGGAATGACATACTATCTTTCCTCTGTCCTCTATCCACTTTTTTCTTATCACTTTGTTTTCTTGTCACTTTTTTATATCAATAATTTTATATACAAAAAACTTTTGTCTGTGTCCAACCTTTCTTTTGTAACCCTTGCGCCTTTTCTTTTTGAAGGAAATAACTTTTTTCCCTTTTTTCCCCTCAATAAATTCAAGCAAAACTTCCGCTCCCTTGACATAAGGAGTTCCTATATGAACTTCTCCATCCTTTTTCAGAAAAAGAATGTTTGAGATATTCTGAAGACCTTCTCTATCCAGATAGACTCTCTCACCAATGCCTGCAAAATACTGCTTGCCCCCAACTTCAAAAACAACAAAATTCTTCCCTTCCATAATCACACTTCCTCTGCTCCTGTGCCAGCAGGTATTAACCTGCCAACAATGATATTCTCCTTCAGTCCTTCAAGCCAGTCCTCTGCACCTCTGATTGCACTTTCTGTAAGAACCCTGGTTGTTTCCTGAAATGATGCAGCAGCAATAAACGATTTGCTGTTTAGAGCTGCCTTTGTAATTCCCTGAAGCACAGGTTCAAATGATGCTCTTTTCTTTGGCGCTTTTATTTTTTCATTTACCTGTCTTATGTACCATTTTGGAACCTGTGCCCCTCTTACAAAATTTGTATCGCCAGGGTCAACAATTCTAACCATTGAAAGCATCTGTTTTATGATTATTTCTATGTGTTTATCATTAATTTTAACGCCCTGAAGCCTGTAAACACCCTGAAGTTCATTCAAAAGATGGGTCTGAACGCCTTTTTCACCCTGAACTTTCAGAATATCGTGTGGGTCAAGAGCACCATCTGTCAGAGGGTCTCCTGCCCGAACCTCATCACCATTATAAACAATAAGGTGCTTGCCGTGTGGAATAGCATAATCTCTTTTCTCACCACCACCTTTTGGCACAACAGTAACAACCATTTCACCTTTTTCTGACTGCCCAATTTCAACCACACCAGAAATTTCTGTAACAATTGCTGCTTTCTTGGGTCTTCTTGCCTCAAAAAGTTCTGTAATCCTTGGAAGCCCTCCTGTGATGTCTCTTATTTTTGTAATTTCCTGAGGAATTCTTGCAATAACATCTCCAACTTCAACTCTGTCTTTGTCTGAAACATTTATGTGTGTATCAGGCGGAAGAGGGAATGTCTCAACCCTGCCTGCCTCTCCCATAATGTTTATCTGAGGTCTGTATTTGCCTTTCTGATAGGGAAGTATAACCCTTTCTTTGAGACCTGTTTCTTTTGATATATCCTCTCTCATCGTAACACCAGAAATTATGTGATGCCATTTTACAGTTCCTCTGTGTGTGGAAATAAGGGGCATTTCCCTCGGGTTCCACTGAGCAATCAACTGCCCTGCCTTTACTTTTCCACCCTTTTCAATAAAAAGTCTTGCTCCATAGGGGATATTAAAGGTCTGGGGAATTGTTGACTTTTTTACACGTCTGAAAATCAATCTTGTGTTCTTGCTGATTACAATGGTTTCGTTGTTTCTGTTTTTTATTGTCTCAAGATTTTCAAATTCTATTTCACCATCTCCAGGACATCTCAATTCAGAAGTATCCATAATTCTTCCAGCAATACCACCGACGTGGAAGGTCCTCAATGTCAGTTGTGTTCCAGGTTCTCCAATTGACTGGGCAGCAATTATTCCAACTGCTGTGCCTTTTTGAACGAGTTCTCCTGTGGAAAGGTCAACTCCATAACACTTTGCACAAACTCCTCTTGGTGCCTGACAGGTGAGAACAGACCTTATTTCTATTCTTGTAAATCCTGCTTCCTCAATTTTTTTTGCTGTCTCCTCTGTTATAACCTCACCTTCTTTTACAAGAACCTCATCAGTAATGGGATGGGCAATTTTAACTGCAGCAACCCTTCCAACAATTCTTTCAGCAAGAGATTCAACAACATTCTGCCCCTCCATCAATGCTGAAACAGTTATGCCATTTACAGTGTTGCAGTCATCCATTGTTATGACAACATCCTGAGCCACATCAATGAGTTTTCTTGAAAGATATCCTGCCTCTGAAGTTTTAAGAGCAGTGTCAGAAAGACCTTTTCTTCCGCCGTGTGTTGAGATAAAGTATTCAATAACAGAAAGTCCTTCTCTGAAATTTGAAATAACCGGTGTTTCTATAACCTCACCGATTTCTCCTGTCAATCTCTTCTGAGGTTTTGCCATAAGACCACGCATTGCAACAAGCTGACGAACCTGTGTTCTTGAACCCCTGGCTCCAGATGATGCCATAATATATATTGAATTAAATCTCGGTTCTCCGTCTTTGTATTTCTCCTTTTCTTTGTTTGCCATCTCGTCAAAGACAATATCTGAAAGTCGGTCTGATGTGTCCTGCCAGAGTTGAATTATATTAGTGTATCTCTCCTGTCTGCTCATAACACCTGCCTGATAACTCCTTTCAATTCTCTCAACTTTTGCCTTTGCTCCCTCAATCAACTTATCTTTTTCCCTGCATTCAATAAGATCAACCATTGTAAATGAACATCCTGAAATTGTGGCATAATGGAACCCAACTGCCTTTAATTTATCAAGAAATGCCACAAGTTCGGAAATTTTTTTGCGCTTGCTTATTCTTATGATAAGGTCGTGCAATTTTGATTTTGTCATTTCTTCATTTACAAGTTCCATCCCTTCAGGCAGGATTTCGTTGAAAATAATTCTTCCAACAGTTATAAAATCCTTCCACAAAGATGCATCCTTTATAATCTCTCCTTTGTCATCTCTCTCGCAAATCTGATTTATTCCATAAACCTTTATTTTTGCGTGCAGGTCAACAGCACCAAACCTGAATGCTTTTATTGCTTCCATTGTGTCTTTAAAAATTTTTCCCTCGCCCTTTTCTCCAGGTTTTACTTTTGTAAGATATGCAAGTCCCAGAACAATGTCCTGTGAAGGAGTGTCAAGCATTCCACCGTGCGCAGGTGAAAAAAAGTTTCTGGTGGAAAGCAAAAGAGTCATTGCCTCCATTCTTGCATTTGGAGTAAGAGGAACGTGCAAAGCCATCTGGTCTCCATCAAAATCAGCATTAAAAGGCACACACACAAGAGGATGAAGCTGTATTGCATCTCCTTCCACAAGAACAGGATAAAAAGCCTGAATGCTTAATCTGTGAAGGGTCGGGGCTCTGTTTAAAAGAACAGGATAAAGTTTCATCACCCTTTCAAGTATGTCAAAAACAAGTCCTGGCTGTTCGTGGATTATTCTGTTTGCATCCTTCATATGACTGGCAAGCCCCATTTTTCTGAGTTCTCTTATAATAAAAGGCTTGAATAATTCAACTGCCATAAATTTTGGAACACCACACTGGTCAATTTTTAACTGCGGACCAACAACAATTACTGCCCTTCCTGAAAAATCAACTCTTTTTCCAAGAAGATTCTGTCTGAATCTACCCCTTTTTCCCTTGACAATATCAGCAAGAGATTTCAGGGGTCTTCCTCCGGATGAGGTAAAACTTTTTCCTCTTATACCGTTTTCTATTAATGCATCAACTGCTTCCTGAAGAAGACGCTTTTCATTGTTTATGACAACTTCAGGCGCTTTGAGTTCTCTTATATGCTTGAGACGGTTGTTCCTGTTTATAATTCTCCTGTAAAGGTCGTTTAAATCAGAAGAGGCAAATCGTCCACTTTCAAGAGGCACAAGAGGTCTCAAACCTGGCGGCATTACAGGAAGAACTTTTAAAATCATCCACTCTGGCTTGTTTCCTGAATAATAGAAATCTTCAACAATTCTCAGGTGTTTATCCAGACGGGATATGGTTACAGGAGATGACTCCTTTTTTAATTTCTTGCGAATTTCATCAATCCTTGCCTGAAGGTCTATTTCCTGAAGAAGTTTTCTTATTGCTGCAGCACCTATTCCTGCCTTAAATCTGTTTCCATAAAGTTTTTTCAATCTGTAATAATCATCTATTGTTAAAAGCTGTTTCTTTTTCAGGGGTGTATTTCCAGGGTCAAGAACAATGTAATTTGCATAATAGATTACTTTTTCAAGGTCAGGAACTTTCATTCCCAGAAGAACTCCTACTCTGGAAGGAGTTTTTCTCACATACCAGACATGAGCAACAGGAACTGCCAGTTCTATGTGTCCCATCCTGTGGCGCCGGACTTCTGATACCGTGACCTCAACGCCACATCTATCACAAACAATTCCCTCATTTTTCCTGTATTTGTATCTGCCACACTGACATTCATAATCTTTGGTCGGGCCAAAAATTGCCTCACAAAAAAGTCCATCCCTTTCAGGTCTGAAAGTTCTATAATTTATTGTGTCCCCTCTTTTTACCTCTCCATAGGACCACTTTCTTATGGTGCGGGGTGATGCAAGAGAAATTCTTATAAAGTCAAAATCTTCAAAATTTAAATCATCTTTTTTCTTTCTTGGCATAAACCCTCTCCTATTTTTTTAACTTTTTATCTTTCTTTTTCAGAAGTTCTACTTTAAATCCCATTGATTGAAGTTCTCTCACAAGAACCTGAAATGACTCAGGCGTTGTTGGCTGTAAAAAGGTTGCCTTTTTCTCCTCTTCTTTTTCTTTTCCTTTTTCAAGTTTAATCTCGTCCTGTCCTATAATTTTTTCAAGGAGTTTCTGCCTGCTTTTTATGTCATCACTTTTTACAGTTAAAAACTCTCTCAAAAGATGCGCAGCACCATATCCCTCAATTGCCCATACCTCCATTTCTCCAAAACGCTGTCCACCCATAAGGGACTTTCCACCAACAGGTTGTCGGGTCACCATTGAATAATGTCCTGTTGAGCGGGCGTGGATTTTATCTTCAGCCATATGAATGAGTTTCATAATATATGCATATCCAACTGTTACCTTTTCCATAAGAGGATTCCCTGTTCTGCCATCATAGAGGGTATAGGTACCTGATTCCGGAAGTCCTGCTTTTTTGAGTTCTCCAATAATCCCATCTTCATCAAAACCCGGACTTCTGAAAGAAGGACAGATATATCTGATTCCCTGTTTTTTGGCAGCAAATCCAAGAATTGCCTCTAAGATTTGTCCTACATTCATTCTTGAAGGAACACTCAAAGGGCTTAAAAGCATATCCACAGGAGTGCCATCTGACAGAAAGGGCATATCCTCAACAGGAAGAACAATTGAAACAACACCCTTGTTTCCGTGTCTTCCTGCAATTTTGTCACCAATTGCAATTTTTCTTTTTGTTGCTATAAAAACCCTTACCTTTTTATAAACCCCGGGTGGAAGTTCAACATGTGCCCTTGCTTCCTTTATTGCCTGTGCTTTTTCATCCTTCATTGACTCAATTTCAAATTCGTAAAATTCATTTATTTTTTTCACCAGTTCCTTATACTGGGGACTGGTTATCTTTTTTTCACTTAATTTCTGTTCGGCTTTTTTCAGTTCATAATTTCTCATTGCCCTCAGTTCACTTAAAAGTTTTTTGTATTTTTCATTTATTGCATTAACTCTTTTCTTGCGTGCCTCTTTTGTTCTGGGAGACCTTCTTTCAAGAATATCAACTCCTATAACAATTCCCCTTACACCATTTGGAACTGTGAGGGACATATCTTTAAATTTCCTTCCCTTTTCTCCAAAAATACTTCTTAAAAGAACTTCATGAGGGACATAAGTTTCCGCCTCTGGTGCTACTTTACCCACAAGTATATCGCCAGGACCCACATATGTGCCCTCAACAATTATTCCATTGGCATCCAGATTGGCAATCTGAGATGGAGAAACTCCAGGAATATCTCTTGTTATTTCTTCTGCCATTTCTCCCTGACTTCCAATGTGAACTTCTGTCTCGTGCCTTGTTATATGAATTGAAGTAAAAACATCATCCTTTACAAGGCGTTCACTAATAACAACAGCATCCTCATAGTTATATCCTTCCCAGGAAAGGAAGGCAACAAGAATATTTTTTCCAAGAGCGAGTTTACCGTTGTCAGTTGCAGAGCCAGTTGTAAGGGGCATGCCTTTCTTAACCTTCTGACCCACTGAAACATTTACAGTATAATTTAGACATGTATTTTGATTTGTGCGGAGAAATTTTGGAATTCTGTAAACATCGTATTTCCCTTCTTTGTTTTTTATAACAATTTTATCTGCCTGGACACTTACCACTTCGCCATCTTCTAATGCCTTTATGTATGAAAAACTGTCTCTTGCAACTACATCTTCCATGCCTGTTGAAACCACCGGAGCCTCTGTTGTAAGAAGCGGGACCGCCTGTCTTTGCATATTGGCACCCATCAGGGCACGGTTGGCATCATCGTGTTCTATAAAAGGAATTAAACTTGCTGAAGGACCCAAAATTTCATTGGAAGCAAGGTCAACATATTCAATTTCAGATGAATCCACAAAAGCAAAATCTCCACCCCTGCGCGCCATTATAAACTGCTTTTTTATTTTCCCATTTTCATCAACAGAAATTGTTGCAGGTGCAATAACATATTTCTCCTCTTCATCTGCGGTCAAAAAGTCCACATGGTCCGTAAGGTATCCGTTTTCCACTCTTCTATATGGGGCTTCTAAAAGACCGTATCTGTTAACCCTTGCGTAAATTCCCGGAGAAACAAGGAGACCGATGTTTTGTCCCTCTGGTGTCTCAATTGGGCAGACCTTGCCATAGTGTGAGTTGTGGACATCCCTTACCTCAAAACCTGCTCTTTTTCTGTTAAGACCCCCGGGCCCTATGGCAGATATTCGTCTTTTGTGTGTTAGTTCTGATAAAGGTGAGGTTTGATCAAGAAACTGAGAAAGTTGGGATGTTGCAAAAAACTTGTTTATGGCAGTTATCACAGGTGCAGTATTTATTAATTCCTGCGGATTTGTGGTGTCCTGCTTCATATTCATCCTTTCTTTTATAACCCTTGCCATCCCTGTAAGACCTATTTTTATCTGATTTTGTAAGAGTTCTCCAACCGAACGCACCCTTCTGTTGCCAAGATGGTCTATGTCATCAACCTTTGTTGAAACTTTGTGATTTAACTCTATCACATTGTAGATTGTGGCCAAAATGTCCTCATAACAGAGAGTTCTTCTTTTCTCAGGTGGAATTGCAAGCCCATACTTCTGAAAAACAGGTCCAAGACGCTTGTTAATTTTATATCTGCCAACAATTGTAAGGTCATATCTTCTGGTGGTCTTAAAAAGCAGGGTTTCAAAAAATTCCTTTGCTGTTGACTCGCTTGTAAACTCCTGAATCCTTAATTTTCTGAAAAATTCAAGAATTGCCTGTTTTTGATTTTGAACATTGTCCTTTTGAAGGGTCTCAACAATTGCATAATTCTTTTTAAGTGACTCTTCCTTTATGACTGTAAGTTTATCAATTCCAAGAGACCCGGCGGTTTTTAAGATATTTTCATCAAGTTTTGTGCCAGCATTTATTACTTTTTCATTTGAAATCCTCATGGCTTTTCCAAGATAAACAGGGAAAACTTTAATTCTTTCAAAGAGTTCATTGATATTTACTTTTTCAAGTGCATAAAATTTTTCAATAATCTGTTCATTTGTTTCAAGACCTAAAGCCCTTAACAAAACTGTTGCAGGAAACTTTTTTCTTCTGTCAATTATGACAATCAGGGCATTGTCATAATCAAATTCAAACTCAACCCATGCTCCACGATAGGGAATTATCCTCGCATGAAAAATTTGATTCCCGTATTTTGTAACCTCGTGCTCTTCACCTTCCTCAAATATAACACCCGGAGAGCGATGCATCTGATTGATAATAACTCTGTCATTTCCATTTATTATAAAACCACCGCTTTTTGTCATATACGGGATATTGCAGAAATTTATTTCCTTTTCAAAAATTGTTGGTGGCGAGTCAGGATTTTTGTATTTCTTTAATCTGAACTTTACCTTAATCGGGACTGAATAGGTTAAATCAAATTTTCTTGCGTTTTCTTCGGTTGCATTTGGCTTTCCAACCACATAACTTACATATTCGAGTTCCATTTTGCCGTTGGCTGAAACAACTGGGAATATATCCTGAAAGGCTTCTTCAAGCCCTATTCTATCCCTTGCCTCAGGTGGAACATCTTCCTGCAGAAAGTCCCTGTAGGACTTTAACTGCATATCCAGCAAATGCTGCCCTTTTGGAGAAATCTCTTTACAATAAAGACGCCCTAAAACTACGTCTTTCATGCTATCTCGCAGGTTGCTCCGACTTCTTCAAGTTTTGTCTTTATCTCTTCTGCTTTTTCCTTTGAAACTCCTTCTGCTACCTTTTTGGGGAGATTGTCAACAAGGTCCTTTGCCTCTTTAAGACCAAGAGATGCAATTTCCCGAACAGTTTTGATAACCTGAATTTTCTTATCCCCTGCTGATTTTAACACAACATCAAATTCTGTCTTTTCCTCGGCTTGGGCTCCTGCCTGAGCACCAGAAGCAACACCAGGGGCGGCTGCCATCATCTGTGCACTTACACCGAATTTCTCCTCAAGGGCTTTTACCAGTTCATTGAGTTCCAAAACGCTCATCTGTGAAATTGCTTCAATGATTTCATCCCGACTTAAAGCCATTTATCCCTCCT
>JAGHAG010000142.1 GCA_021161625.1 Elusimicrobiota bacterium | reverse complement strand
TGCTTCTGCTCCTTTTGACTGCGAGGGAAGAAGGGTTGGTTTGATTTACTTTGTTGTAGCACTTTTTCTTTTTTTTCTGATACTTAATGGATAACATAAAAGAAGAGTTTTTCAGAAAAAATTTAAAAAATGCAGAACTTTTTTTTGTAGAAACTGAAAATACCCATTATGTAATCTCAAGAGGTGAAAAAGAAGAACTTGAGAAAAGCAAATCTTTTGGAGTTTGTTTGAGAATTTTTGAAAACGGCAGGATGGGTTTTTCGTATATGAGGAATTTTTTTGACATTGAAAAACTAATTTCCTCAGCAAAAGCGAATTTTTTTAACGCAAGACAATGGGGATGGAGTATGCCCTCACCTCAGGAAACAGAAAATTTTGACCTTTTTGATGATAGTTTTAATAAAAAAGAAGATGAAATTTTTGCCGAACTTTTTGAATATGAAAAGAAAGCAAAAGAAAAAGACCCCTGCGTGAAGGATGCTCTTTCAGTTTCTCTTGGTATATCAAAGGGCAGGTTTTTGATTTTAAATACGAACAACTTTGAAAAGAGTTTTAAGAAAACCGTTTTTACCTTTGATATTGTTTTGAGGGGAGAGAAAGATGGAGAGGTTCAGGTTGGGGGAAGCGGTAATGCAAAAACATATCTCAAAAAACTTAAAAAAGATGAGATTTTAGATGAGGCGGTGGAGGATTTGGTGGAGCAGTTTGGCGCAGAAGCAATTTCCCCTAAAAAAATGACTGTTTTGCTCACCTCAAAAACTGCTTTGAGTTTTCTTTCTCTTATCTCAGGATGGTTTTGTGCGGATGAGTTTCTTGAAAAAAGGGTTCCGCCGAAGATAAAAGAAGGAGAAAAAATTTTCTCTCCTCTTATTACAATTATTGATGATGGAACAGTTCAGGAGTTACCTGCTTCTGCTCCTTTTGACTGCGAGGGAAGAAGGGTTTATAAAAAAGAGGTTGTGAAAGAAGGAGTTTTGAAAACTCTTTTAAAAGACACCAGAACCGCAAATCTTCTGAATGCCACCTCAACTGCAAATGCAACGAGGTCTTACAGCAGTTTGCCAGCAGTTTCGCATTTTAACTTTTATATTGAAAAGGGGCCCAACTCAAAAGAAGATTTACTTAAAGATGGCGAGGTTCTTGAAATTACAGAACTTCTGGGGCTTCATCTTGCAAATCCTGAAAGTGCCCAGTTTTCCCTCGGTGCACAGGGCAATCTGTATAAAAATGGAAGACTCATAAAGAGGGTAAGAGGAATAACAATAAGCGGGGATTTGTTTGAGTTTTTCAATTCTGTTGTTGCAGTTGCAGATGATTTGAAGTTTTATGGTTCAGGTGGCGCCCCTTCAATTCTTGTAAAAGGGGTTGATGTTTCAGGATGAAAAAGTTCGCTCTTTTAGGATATCCAATCAAGCATTCCCTTTCTCCTCTGCTCCATAACACTGCTTTTAAGGAATTAAACATAGATGCAAATTATAAACTTTATGAGATTTTACCAGAAAATTTTGAAAAAGAAGTAAAAAAACTCCTTAAAGAACTTGATGGATTTAATATAACAATTCCCTTCAAGGAGAGAATTTTAAATTTTCTGGATGTGATTGACGGAGAAGCTCAAAAAATCGGTGCCTCAAACTGCGCCTGTAAAAAGAATGGAAAGTGGCATGGATACAATACAGATGCAATAGGATTTATAAAAGCACTTAAAGAAGACATAAATCCAAAAAATTTAACTGTATTTGTTGTTGGTTGTGGTGGGGCTGCAAAAGCGGTCTCCTTTGCTCTTGCAAAAAACAATGTAAAAAAAATTTTTCTGAAAGACATAGATACACAAAAGGCAGGGAAGTTAAAGAAAAGAATTGAGAAATTTTATCCTCAGATTCCTGTTTTCGTTGCAGAGGATTTTTCAGGCATAAAAAATTCTCAGATTCTTATAAATGCAACTCCTGTCGGCATGAAGGAAGGGGAAATGCCCGTGCCTGCGGAATTTCTCCACAAGGACCTTTATGTTTTTGATTTGATTTACAAAAAAACCCCTCTTTTAAAAGAAGCGCAAAAAAGAGGCTTAAAATTTCAGGATGGCTTAAAAATGCTCATAGGTCAGGCGCAGGAGTCATTCAGAATATGGACAGGGGTTGAACCTGCTTTTGAAATTATGCTTGAAGCAGTAAACAGATAGCAAAAGGTGGAAATAGCAGAATCCATAAAAACAGAAAATATACCTGATAGTCCCGGGGTCTATCTCATAAAAGGACTTTACGGAAAGGTTTTGTATGTAGGAAAAGCAAGAAATCTCAAAAAAAGGGTTTCGTCCTATTTTCAAAAAAACCTTACAGGAAAAACGTTTTATCTTATGTCAAATGCCAGAAAGATAGAATACATACAAACATTAAACGAAAAAGAAGCAAAACTTCTTGAAGAGCAACTCATAAAACTTTTCAAACCAAAGTATAATGTTTTGATGACAGATGACAAAAATTATCCTTTTGTTTCAATAACAGATGAGACATATCCACGCTTTAAAATCGTAAGGGGAAGAAAAGACAAAAACTGCTTTGGTCCATATCCTGATGCAGGGGCTCTGAGAACTGCCTTACGGTTTGTAAAAAAACTTTTCTCTCTTCCTCTCTGCACAGATGCGCAATTTGCAAGAATAAAAAAGTTGAAAAATCCCCAGAGCTGCATTTATTTTCACATAGAAAACTGCTCAGCCCCGTGCTGTGGGAAAATAGAACCTCAAAAATATCAGGAAAAGATGAAAATGGCTCTGGAATTTTTCAAAGGTGGAAGATTCCCTTTTGAAAAATTAAAAAGAAAGATGCAGGAAAGTGCAAAAAACTTAAATTTTGAAAAAGCAAAAGAACTCAGAGACATAATTTTTTCACTGGAAAAGATTCTGGAAAAAGTTCGCGTTGTTGCGGGAGATAAAATTAAATATCTGATTGAACCTGAGGAAGCATTAAAGGAACTTGAAAAAATCACAGGGTTGGAGAAAATTTCTGTTATTGATGGGATAGATATTTCCCATCTTTATGGAGATGAGCCAACTGCCTCTGTTGTAAGTTTTGTGGACGGCGTTCCTCAAAGAAAAAGGTGGAGAAAGTATTCGGTGAAATTCAAGGGGATTGATGACTATGCAATGATAAGGGAGATTATAAAAAGAAGATACAGGCATGAAACCTGCGATTTGATTTTAATTGATGGTGGTCAAGGGCAGGTTTCCTCAGTAAAAAAAGCACTGAATGAAATAAACAAAAAAATAAAAGTTCTTGGGCTTGCAAAAAGGGAGGAGGTTATCATAAAGGAAGACGGAAAACCCCTGAAACTTTCTCAAGTTTCATCTGCTCTTAAACTCCTTATGTATATAAGGGATGAAGCGCACAGATTTGCAATTTCTTTCCACAGATTAAAACGCAGGAAAAAAATGGTGAACAGCGAGCAGTGAATAGCGAATAGCAAACAGCAATAATAGGGATGAGTAATGAGTAATGAGTAATGCGGGTTTGTCAGGATTAAGGATTAAGTCGCCCCCGATTTTATCGGGGGCTTTAAGAATTAAGTATTTCATTTTTCTCATTGCTTAATCCTTAATTCTTAATCCTTATCACTATCTGTCATTTTTCATTTGTCATTTTTCATTTTTATAATCCCCCCTATTTCCCCCCTTTGAAAAGGGGGGAATACAAAGGGGGATTTTCCGACTTCCGACTTCTGTTTTTCTTGTCTCCATATCACTTTATCACTTTTTTCACTTTTCCACTTTCCTCTGACCTTTGACTTCCGTCTCTTGTTAACCTTGCAAATAAAGTTAACATTTGTTAACTTATGGAAAGAAGGTTAACAAGGCAAGGAGGAAAATTATGAAAAATTACATAACTGTTTCCCAAGCAGCTAAATTGCTGGGTATTAGTAGAGTGGCTGTTTTTAAAAAAATCAAAAAAGGAGAAATAAAAGCTATAAGAATAGGAAGAATATATGCTATTCCAGAATCCCTTATTGAAAACATCTTTCATAAAAAAATAAGTAAAAAAGAAAAAAAACTAATTGAAAAAGCAGTGAAAAGAGTTGTCAGGGATTATGGAGAAACCTTGAGAATGCTCGGCAATGAGTAAAGTCAAAAGCATTCCTTTAAATGAAGTAGAATATATTGCCCATCGCCTTGCAAAAGAAATATTGAGAAGTTTTTGAAAAAGCATATTGTCTCTTTATAAAAATAATGTAGGTTTATTAGGGGAGAGGGACTTTTTTTATTTTAAGACGAAGCTGGCATCTCAGGCATCTTTTTGCTTCATATATTGCGTCATTTTCGTTGAGCGAAAACTCCACACAGGAAAAATTTTTTATTCTTTCATCAGGGGGAAGTGTTTGAATTTTAATCCTTTCTTTAAAGGCAAATCTCTCCTCTCTCCCGAGACAGGGAGATTCCTCTGTCTCATCTGAAAGTTTCAGGGAAATGTCTCCATCTCCGCCCAGGAATTTATCAATAAAAGATGCACCTTTTCTTCCGTATTCAATTGCTTCAATTACGGTCTGAGGTCCTGCCACGCAGTCTCCACCTGCAAAAACGCCTCTTTTTGAAGTCATCAGATTTTCATCAACCAGGACCCTTCCTTTTTTGTCAAGTTTGAGTTCAAATTCTTTCGGGATTGATACCTTCTGACCTATTGCCATAACAATTGCATCAGTGGAAATTTGAAATTTGCTTCCTTCCACAGGGACAGGCCTTTTTCTTCCGCTTTCATCAGGCTCTCCAAGTTCCATTTTTATGCATACAATACTTAATTTTCCCGAATAGGATTTTATTTCAACAGGATTTGTAAGGATTTTTATTTCAATTCCTTCTTTTTCCGCTTCCTCAACTTCGGAAGGTAATGCAGGCATCTGGGCTTTTGTTCTTCTGTAAAGGATTGTTACTTTTACACCAAGACGCTTAAGAGACCTTGCAACATCAATTGCGACATTCCCCCCTCCCACCACGAGTGCAGTTTTCCCTATTTCAATTTTTTCGTTTTTTGAAATTTTTTGCAGAAGCGAAATTCCATCATAAACTTTATCAAGGTCTTCTCCTGGAATCTGCATTTTTGTCCCTTCCCATGCGCCTGCACTCAAAAAAACCGCATCAAATCCGTCATCAAACAATTCTTCAAGGTTTTTTATTTCGGCATTTGTTTTAATGATAACACCAATGCTCTTTATTATTTCAATTTCAGAATCAAGAATTTCCTCAGGAAGTCGGTATCTTGGAATTCCGTATCTCATCATGCCACCAGGTTTTTCCATTTTTTCAAAAACAAAAACTTCATGTCCCAGAATTTTTAAAAACCACGCACAGGTTAAACCTGCAGGTCCAGAACCAATAATTGCAACTTTTTTTCCTGTTTCAGGTTTTTTGTTTATTTTTTTCATCCATGATTTATCATCTCTTTCTGCCACAAACCTTTTGAGTATTCTTATTGCAATTGGCTGATTGAGATACCCCCTTCTGCAGGCATCCTCGCAGGGATGTGGACAGACAAACCCAAGAGTTAAAGGGAATGGGACCTTTTCCCTGATGACATTTAAAGAATCCTGAAATTTACCCTCTGCTATAAGGCGGACATACCTGAAAACTTCAATTCCAGCAGGACAGGTGTTGGAACAGGGCAGAAGCGTTTTTTGGCGTGTCTCGGGGGTAAATTCAATCTTGTCTTTTAATGCCCCTGTGGGACACACTTCAACACAGGCAAGACAGAACCTGCATGCCTCTTCGCTTAAGGGTTTGTTATTGACGGTTCCTATTTTTGTATCTATTCCTCTGTTTATAAATCCTAGAACACCTGTTTTTCTGACTTCCTGACAGATTTTTACACATCTTCCGCACAGAATACAGAGATTCTGGTTTCTCGTAAAGAGAGGATTATCGTAAATTTCAAAAGAAGGCTTTTTAACCTCAAATTTAAAATCATAAATCCCCACATGGTCAATAACTTTTTTAAACTGGGAATTTTCAGGAATTTCTCCATTTATTTGACTCAAGATGAGCCACAGGTTCATTTTTCTAAGTTTTTTTAATTCCTCAGTGTCTGTTTTTATATTCATACCGTTTTGAATTTTTGTTGTGCATGCGGTTTGAAGGGCTTTTGCCCCTTCAATTTCTACCAAACACATTCTGCAAGTCCCTGTTGGTTCAAGTTCAGGATGCCAGCACAGATTTGGTATGTAAATATCGTTTTCAAGAGCAACTTCTAAAATCGTTTTGTTTTCTTCTGCCTTGATTTTTTTACCGTTAATAAAAATTTCAACTTTTTTCATTCTATCAATCCTTTATCATATACATGCCAAGATCCTGCGGTTACATTGCGAGTGGCTTCTGGCAGGCAGTACCATATATAGTTGCAAAGCGTCAACTTTGCCCACAATATTACAAATCCTAAATCCCAAATCCTAAACAAATTCAAATTACCAAAATTCAAATGACCCAAACCCTTCCCTCTTTTAGTTGATAAGTTAAAAAGCTGACAAGTTGATAAGTCAAAATTCCCCCCTCTATTTCTCCCCCCTCTTAGGGGGGAGATTAAGTAGGGGGTTCTTCCCTTTTTCACTTTTCTACTTGTCACCTTGTCTCCATATCTCCATATCACTTTATTTAGCAGACCAAGGGTCTCGAGCTACATATATCCGCCGTAGCTTTAGCGTAGGCAGACTTTCCTCTATCCTCTGTCCTCTATCCACTTTTTTTCTTGTTTCCATATCACTTTCTACTCTATTGCATCCCATGGACATACCTTTATACAAGCCCTGCATTTTATACATTTTTCATTTATTATTTTTGCGATTTTTCCCTTTTCCCACTCAATTGCTGAAACAGGACATGCTTTAAAACAGAGGCCACACTTTTTACATTTTTCCTCAATTACTCTGAATTTCAAAAGTTCCACGCAAACCTTTGCTCTGCATTTTTTTTCTTCAATGTGTTCCATGTATTCATCAAGAAAGTAATTTAAAGTTGTAAGAACAGGGTTCGGTGCAGTGTTTCCAAGACCGCAAAGGGCTGTTTTTTTTATCATAAGGGCAAGTTCTCTCAGCATCTCAATGTCAGTTTTACTACCCTCTCCTTTTGTTATTTTTTCAAGAATTTCAAGCATCCTTTTAAGCCCGATTCTGCATGGGGGACACTTGCCGCAGGATTCCGCAACAGTAAAACTTAAGAAGAATTTTGTTATATCAACCATGCAGGTGCTTTCATCCATAACAATAAAACCACCTGACCCCATAATTGCACCTGTTTTTGTAATGGATTCATAATCAATTGGTGTGTCAATTAAAGATTCAGGAATGCAACCGCCAGAGGGACCGCCTATCTGAACCGCTTTTAACTTTTTTCTTTTATTTTGCATTCCACCACCAGGACCGAAAATAAGTTCTCTTATGGTTGTGCCCATTGGAATTTCAACAAGTCCTGTATTTTTTATGTTTCCAGCAAGAGCAAAAACTTTTGTTCCTTTACTTTTTTTTGTCCCTATTTTTGAATACCAGCGAGCACCATTTTCGATTATTCTTGGAATGTTTGCAAGAGTTTCAACATTGTTTATCACAGTGGGCTTTCCCCACAGTCCTTTTTGAGCAGGGAAAGGAGGTCTGGGTCTTGGCATTCCCCTTTTTCCTTCAAGAGATGCAATTAAAGCAGTTTCCTCGCCACAGACAAAGGCACCTGCCCCCTGTTTCAATAAAATTTTAAAAGAAAAATTTGAGTTAAAAATTTTTTCACCGAGGAAATTTTTTTCTTGTGCCTGTTTTATTGCAATTTTTATTCTCTTGATAGCAACAGGATATTCAGCCCTGCAGTAAATTATTCCTGTATTTGCGCCAATACAGTAACCTGCTATAATCATTCCCTCAATGACAGAATGCGGATCCCCTTCAAGAATGCTTCTATCCATAAATGCACCGGGGTCTCCTTCGTCAGCATTGCAGATGACAAATTTTTCAATATCAGAAGATTTTCTTGCAAGTTCCCATTTCAGGCCCGTTGGAAAACCTGCTCCTCCTCTTCCCCTTAATCCTGATTTTTTTATTTCGACAATTACCTCTTCAGGTTTTTGTTTTAGAACTTTTTCAAGAGATTTATATCCGCCTGTTTTAATGTAATCATTAATATCTTCAGGGTCAATCAATCCGCAGTTTTTTAAAACAATTCTCATCTGGGGTTTGAAGAAGTTTTCGTACTCTTCTTTGGCTGTTAATCTCTTGACAATTTCGCCATTTAAGATGTGTTTTTCAAAAATTTCATCCACATCTTCTGGCTTTACCAATTCATAGGTTGTTCTTTTGCCGTCAAGAATTACATCCACAAGAACATCCCTGAAAAGACCCCTGTCTCCTGTTTTTATAACAGAGATTTTAAGAGAATTTTTTGAAATAAGGTTTTTAAATTTATCAAAAACTTCGCAAGCCCCTGCAGAAATTCCACTTGTTCCTGCACAGATAAGAATTTTTTTCTCAGTCATATTTTTTCAGAATCTCATCAATTTTCTGAATAGTCATTCTGCCATAAAAATCCTCATCAACCACCACCACAGGTGCCATCCCACAGCATCCAAGACAGGCTACCCTTTCAAGAGAGAATTTCCCATCAGGAGTTGTCTCGCCTTCGTTTATTTCAAATTTTGATTTGAGATATTCCAGAAGGTCTTTGCCTCCCATAACGTGGCAGGCTGTTCCCTGACAGACAAGAATTTTGTGTTTCCCAGGTGGAGTCAGTCGAAACTGTGTGTAGAAGGTTATAACCTCATAAATCTGAACAGGAAAAATTTCAAGTTCATCAGAGAGACGTTTTATTTCGGATTCAGAAATAAACCCGAATTTTTCCTGAACTTCCTGAAGTTTTGAAATAAGTTCTCCTCTTTTTTCCATAGGTAAAAATGTAGCAATAAAATTTACAATTTTCAAATAAAATTTGTAAAATAACAATTATGAGAAAGTTTGTAAGTTTCCTTGTTTTAGTGGGATTCTTATATGCGCAAACGCATACAATTGAAAAACAAATTTCGCAGATTTTAAGAAGCGTTTTTGCTTTGGAAAATTTTTCAGTTGCAGTCAGGGCTGTTAAGTATACTGAGATTGTTGACCTTTCAAAAAAAAAGGAAAAAATCCTTCCAGGGGTTCCTGTAGAAGAGAAAATAGGCACTCTTCCCTCAAAACAACTTGTTGAAAAGACGCGTTTCATAATTACAATTATTCTTCCGAAAGATGTCTCATCAGACCTTGAGATGAGAATCACCTCTCTCATAAAAACAGCACTTGGACTTGGAGAAAAAGATACCCTTCAAATAATAAGAGAGGATTTTGTCAGTAAAAAAGAAATTGTTTCTGTTCCTGAGGAAAAAACTTTTATAAATTCCCTAAAAGAATTTTTTTTAAAGCCCTCAAATCTCTTGCTTTCAATTTTTGGTTTGCTTTTTATCATATTTCTTTTTGGTCCTGTGAGGGGCTTTATGAGTTTTTTTGCAAGCAGTATTGCAAATTTTACTCCCCAGCAGAAGGGTGTTGAGATTCGAAGAGGGGAGGGCGAGTCCATAAGTTTTATTCCCAGAAGCGAGGAGCCAAAGAAAATTGAAGAAAAACCTTCATCAGGGCTTTTTTCATTTGTTAATGAGGCGAATATCTCAAATCTTGCGTATCTTTTGAAAGATGAAGATTCTGAAAAAATTGCCGTTGTTTTAAGTTATTTATCAGAACCTCTTGTTGAAAAGTTTTTAAGCTATTTTCCCCCAGAGAAACAGTCAGACATAATGAGTTTTTTGATATACAAAAAAGAACTTCCTCGTGAGGAAATTGTTGAGTTTGAGAGAAAGTTAAGGGAAAGAATTGAATTTGTGACAGGTGGGAGAGAAAAACTTCTAAGGATGCTTGAAAATTCTTCTCCTCAGGTTCAGGAACAATTTCTGGAGCACATTGCTGATGAAGACCCGATTCTTGCAACAGAGTTAAGAAATTCAATTTTTCGTTTTGAAGACCTTGCCCGACAGGATACAGGTGTTATTCAGACGGTTCTTCGTTTTGTAAATACCCGTTCCCTTGCCCTCGCTCTGAAGTTTGCTTCAGAAGAAGTCAGGGAAAGAATTTTAGGGGTTTTGAGTGAAGGTGCAAGAGAAATTGTTGAAGAAGAGATTGAACTTTCCGGAGAAAATCAGTCCGAATCCTTGCAGGAGCAGAGAAAAATTGTTCAGATTATAAGAAGGCTTAAAGATTCAGGGGCAATTGAATTGTTATAGAAAAAGAGGATAGTGGACAGAGAACTATTCGCCGAGAAATGCAACTTCACTTTAATTCTTGCTTCAATTCTGTTCATTTGATATTTTTGAAAAAACAATGGAGGGATTGTGAAAAGGGAAAAAACATATTTTGACTGTTCTGCCTCAGGACTTGAGGTGAAACTTCCAGAGATTGAGATATGGAAAAACCAGTTTTCAGATTATGAAATTATAATAGAATTTCCCGAATTCACCTCTGTCTGCCCCCTGACAGGTCTTCCAGATTTTGGGACGATTATTATAAAATACATTCCGGATAGATTTTGTGTTGAGATGAAATCTCTCAAACTCTATCTCAATGCCTACAGAAATATCGGAATTTTTCAGGAAAATGCTGTAAACAGAATTCTGAAGGATTTTGTTAAATCTGTAAAACCAAGAAAAGTTCAGGTTACAGGGGTTTTCAGACCAAGAGGCGGAATGAATTCAACAATAACTGCAGTGTATAAAAAAAGAAAAAGCACTAAGTAATTTTCTCAATCAGAAAATTTTCAAGAACAAGAATATCTATCCCTGAATTGAGAAATGTTTTTATTGCATCTTTAGGGGAATTAACAATTGGCTCACCTCTTAAATTAAAAGAAGTGTTCAGAACAACACCAACGCCTGTTTCCTTTTTGAAGTGATTTAGGAGTTGCCAATATCTTGGATTATATTTCTTTTTAACCGATTGTAATCTTGAAGAGCCGTCAACATGAGTTACTGCAGGAATGATTTTTCTTTTCTCATCCTTTACCATGTGTGTCATCAGCATAAACCTGTGGGGATACTGTTCTTTATCAATATCAAAAATTTCCTTTATATCTTCTTCAAGAACAGACGGGGCAAATGGTCTGAAAGGTTCTCTAAATTTTATCTTAACATTTACAATTTCTTTCATTTTTGGGTTTCTGGGGTCAGCGAGGATTGAACGATTTCCAAGAGCCCTTGGTCCCCATTCACACCTTCCCTGATACCACCCTATAACCTTTCCATTTTTGAGGGCTTCTACAAGTTTCTGGTAAATTTTCTCGTCAGAAAGTTCCTGATATCTGAGATTCTTTTCCTCAATGGAATTTTTTATTTCATCATAGGAAAATCCTTTTCCAAGATAAGCGTGTTCAAGAACCTGTTTTTCCTTTTTATCAAATAATTGATGCCACACCCACAGTGCAGCGCCAAGAGCACCACCTGCATCTGTTGCAGCAGGCTGAATAAAGACATTTTCAAATTCCGTCTCCTTCAGCAGTCTGTAATTTGCCTTGCTGTTCAATGCAACTCCACCTGCATAACAAAGGTTTTTTATCCCTGTCTTTTTATAAAGATTTTTTGCCATTTTTAAAATTATATCTTCAGCAACATATTGAATAGATGCTGCAATATCTGCATAGTATTGATTTTTTTCCTTTAACTTATTCAGACTTCCGTCTATTTTTTCATAATAAGATGGGATTTCAAACTCTTCTGTAAAGAAGGGAGTTTCAGGAACTCGTGGTTCACCAAAAAGTTCCACAAATTTTTTACTAAAAGTTTTCTTTGTTGAATGCGTGAAGGTAAAATAACTTAAATCAAGTTCCAGACTTCCATCGTCTGAGATTTTTACAACCTTTAAAACTTTATCTACATATTTTGGCTTTCCATAAGGAGCCATGCCCATGACTTTATATTCTCCTTCGTTGACTTTAAAGCCAAGAAAAGCAGTAAAGGCAGAATAAAGAAGTCCTAAAGAGTGGGGAAAATGAAGTTCCTCTGAAATCGTAATTTTATTTCCTTTTCCATATCCAAGAG
>JAGHAG010000160.1 GCA_021161625.1 Elusimicrobiota bacterium | reverse complement strand
GGATTAAGTTATGGAAAAGATGAATTACTTAATTCTTAAAGCCCCCGATAAAATCGGGGCTATTAAAAGCTCGTGGTTCTGGCGTCAGGGACGCTCGCGTGAGATGGCTCGCTCTCCGTCCGCTGCGGACTGGGGTAAAGTTCCTCGCTCCCAGAGCCCTGCCTGCCAGAAACCACTCACAATGTAGCTGCAGACCCTTGGTTTGCTAAAAAATGATATGGAGATAAGAAAACAAGATGACAATCCCCGTTGGATAGAAAACATCCAATGGGGCAAGGAAAATGAGAATACCCCCTACTATTTCTCCCCCCTTAAAGGGGGAAGATTGAGAGGGGGGATTTATTTATAGATGAAAAATTAAAAATTAAAAATGAAAAATTTGGATATTTTTTTGTTTACGGATTTTGGTTTAAATTCTCCTTTTGCAGGAATTATGAAGGGCGTTATAAAGCAGATACACCCTTCAGCAAATGTTGTTGACATAAATCATGAAATTCCTGCCTATGACATAAAAAGGGCAGGTTTTGAGATTATGCTTGTAGAGAAAGTTTTTGACAGAGGAATTTTTGTTTGCGTTGTTGACCCTGGAGTTGGAAGCAAAAGAAAAATAATTCTTGCAAAAAGTAAAGAAAAAATTTTTCTTGCCCCTGACAACGGGGTTTTAAGCTGGGTTTTTGCAAAAGAAAAAATTGATGAAGTTTTTGAGGTCACAAATTCCAGATATTTCCTTCCAAATCCCAGAAGCACATTTGACGGAAGGGATGTTTTTGCTCCTGTAAGCGCATGGCTTTCAAAAGGGGTTCCTCCAGAAAATTTTGGAAGAAAAATAAAAAAAGTCTCAAGGTTTAAAATTCCCTGTGTAAAAAAGTTAAAACAAAAACTCCTCTGTGAAATTGTTTACATTGATTCATTTGGAAACTGCTGGACGAACGTTGAAAGAGAAAAGTTTAATTTTAAATTTAAAAAGGCAATCTCAAAAAAGACAGCGGTCAAAAAGTTTTCGTCAGATTATTCAGGAAGAGGGGACATTATGATTTTCAACAGTTTCAACTTTCTTGAGTTTTCCACCCCGCAGGGAAATTTTGCTCAAAAGAATTCAGTAAAAATTGGTGATAAGTTTGAGGTGTTTTATGAGTAACTGGGTTTTGTTTTTTTTCCTTTTGATTTCCATTATTGCAGTTTTCTCAAGCAGGAGAAATTCTTTTACCTTTCTCGTGCCATTTTTTGCATTCTTTCTTATAGGCATAAAGACCTCTTTTGTTTTCTTCGGAATAAAGGAACTTTTAATGGTGCTTTCCGTCGGAGTTTTCTTTTTTATTTTAGGTCGGGTTTTCCCTGCAAAAAAAGTTCTGTTTTCCTATCTTTCAACAATTTTCGTTTTGCTTTTTAGTTTGATATTTATATGCTGAACTACATCATCCGCAGATTTTTTTCATACATCCCTCTTTTTATAGGAATTACCCTGCTTTCTTTCCTCATCATAAAACTTGCTCCAGGTGGGCCTGAGATGATGATGGGATTTGGCTCTCCAAGGGTTGACCCGCAGATGCGCGAAAAATTAAAAAAGGTTTATGGACTGGATAAACCTGTTTTAATTCAATATCTGAACTGGCTTAAGAACATAGCAACCCTTAATTTCGGGGTTTCTTTTCAGGATGGAGAAAAAGTTATAAAGAAAATTTTTCAGCGGCTTCCTGCAACTGTTCTTTTAAATGTCTGTTCAATTTTTTTAATTTTTCTCATTGCAATTCCAATTGGTGTTTATTCTGCTGAAAAACACAATTCGTTTTTTGATAGATTTTTTACTGTTTTTGTTTTTCTTGGATTTTCTGTTCCTACTTACTGGCTTGCTTTAATTTTAATGGATATTTTTGGAGTTCGGTTTGGAATTTTGCCTGTTTCAGGAATGGTCTCCTTTGGCTGGGAAAACTTCTCTTTTTTGAAAAAAATTTTAGACCTTATATGGCATTTGATTTTACCTGTTTTTATCTCTGCTTTTACTTCTCTTGCTTCACTTACAAGATATGTCAAAGCGGAAATGCTTGAAGTTCTTTCACAGGATTTTATTCTCTCTGCAAAAGCAAGAGGAATTCCTGAAAAGGAAATTCTCTGGAAGCACGCATTCAGAAATGCGCTTCTTCCTGTTGCAACGATTGCAGGGTTGATGCTTCCTTCTCTTATAGGGGGTGCTGTTATTTTTGAGACAATTTTCTCATGGCCCGGCGTGGGTCGTCTTATGTGGCAGGCAGTTATGGCAAGGGATTATCCTCTTATTATGGGAAATGGTGTCTTTATAACCATACTTACGCTTCTTGGAAATTTTCTTGCTGATATTTCTTATGCCTATCTTGACCCGAGAATTAGATATGGAAATGAAAAATAAGCTCGTGGTTCTGCCATCAGGGACGCTCAAAGAAAGTGGAGAGAGGAAAGTGGATAGTGGAAAGAGAATAGAATTAAATGACAAATGAAACGTTCATGTCCCGACAAATCGGGACGCAAATTAGGAATGAAAATACCCCCTACTGTTTCTCCCCCCTTGAAGGGGAGAGATTAAGAGGGGAGTTTAGAATGACATGGAAATGAGAAAAAATTATTTATTCTGGATGAGCGTTTTTATTCTGGGTTTTTTTGTTTTAACTTCTGTTTTTGCACCTTATATATGCAGGTATTCCCCTTCGCAACAGTCCCTTTCGGAAAAACTTCTTCCCCCTTCAGAAAAACACATTTTTGGCACAGATGAATTTGGAAGAGATGTTTTTACCAGATTACTCTATGCAGGCAGGGTTTCGCTTTCAGTGGCACTTGTTGCTGTTATTATATCAACCTTTCTTGGAACACTCATAGGAATTACAGCAGGTTTTTTTAAAGGGGTGGTGGATGCAGTAATTGTAAAAATCATAGATGTTTTTTTATCCATCCCTACGTTTTTTTTAATTTTAATGGTTGTTTCTCTTTGGTCTCCGAGTTTACTCAACATAATGATTGTGATAGGTCTTACATCATGGCCGTCTCTTGCCCGTCTTGTTCGTGCGGAGACGCTTTCAGTTTCTGAAAGAGATTTTATAAAAGCAGTGGAATCTCTCGGACTTTCAAAATGGAGAATTATGTTTGTTCACATACTTCCAAATGTTCTTGCCCCTGTTGTTGTTGCTGCTGTTCTGGGATTTGGTTCTGCAATTCTGGTTGAGTCAGGAATTTCCTTTTTGGGTCTTGGAATCCAGCCACCTCAGGCATCATGGGGAAATATGCTTGCTTCTGGAAAGACATATCTCGGAGTTGCGTGGTGGTTGAGTTTTTTCCCGGGGCTTGCAATTTTTCTTGTTGTGCTTTGCTTTAATCTTATTGGTGAAACCCTCAAACAAAAATGGGGAGGCTCCTGATAAGTTTTCATTCTTCATTTATCCACAATCAATGCAACACACACAAAGTATTGTTAATTTTTTTTTCTTTTTGTATTCTACAATTAGATAATGTCAAAAAAATATGAAAAGATCTCAACAAGAAAAATGAAAAATTAAAAATGGCAAATAAAAAATGTAGTTGCAGAGCTTGCTTTGCCAAATAAAGTGATATGGAGACAAGGAAATAAAGTGACAAGGAAAAAAGTGGATAGAGGACAGAGGAAAGAGGATAGAGGAAAGAAATGTTAAATCCCAAACCACAGCCCATCTCCAGATGGGCTGGGCCCCGCCCTTTTGAAAAAGGGCGGT
>JAGHAG010000067.1 GCA_021161625.1 Elusimicrobiota bacterium | reverse complement strand
AGAATGCTTGGAGAAGGGTAAATGCAAATTAAAATCGTGTTGCTTAGAGGGCTGGGCGGGGTTAACCCCGCCCTATCAGAGATAGGGCGGTCCGAAGGACAGATTTTTCTAATGAAAAATCTGGGTTAAAGGAGGTTTTCCATGATACAGGAAACATGGGTTTTTGCAGTTTTGAGTGCTCTTCTTTTGATAGGGGTGGTTCTTTTGTTTTTCGCAAAAAGCAAACTTCTTACAAATGCAAAAAAAGAGGCTGCCCTTCTTAAAGAAAAGATGATTGCTGAGGAAAAGGAGAAAATCAAAAAACTTGAGCAGGAAAAACTTAAAAAGTTATCCCAAAAAGAACAGGAACTTAAAGAGAAGGAATTTAAAATTCAGAAAAAGGCAGATTTCGTTGAGCAAAAAGAAAAAAACATTCTGGAAAGAGAAAAAATTTTACAGGAAAAACTTTCTGAACTCAATCAAAAGTCAAAGGTCTTGAAAGTAAGAGAGGAGGAACTTTCAAAGAAAATCAATGAGCAGAAATCTCTTCTTGAAAAAATTTCACAACTTTCAAGCGAAGAAGCCAAAAAAATGCTTATTTCTGCACTGGAGGAAGAAGCCCGCAAGGATGCCCAGAAACTTATTTCAGACATTTTAAGACGCGCAGAGGAAGATGCTCAAAGAAAAGCAAGGAGAATACTTGCAACGGTTATTCAGAGAACTTCAACAGAAAACATTGTTCCTCTTACAACAACCACTGTAAAAATAGGCAGTGACGACTTGAAGGGCAGAATTATTGGTCGCGAGGGTAGAAACATAAAGGCTTTTGAAGCAGCAACAGGGGTTGAACTCATTGTGGATGACACACCAGGCGAGGTTATGCTTTCAAGTTTTGACGGGGTTAAGAGATTTATTGCAAAACTTACGTTAGAAAAACTGCTTGAAGATGGAAGGATTCATCCTGCAAGAATTGAGGAGATTGCAGATAAAGTAAAAGAGGATGTTGGGAAACACTTAAAAGAAATAGGGATTGATGCGGCTCAAAAAATAGGCATTTCCAATTTACCTGAAGAAATAATAAATCTTCTCGGAAGGATGCAGTTCCGCACATCCTATACTCAGAATATGATGGAGCATTCACTTGAAGTGGCAAGGATTGCAAAAAGTCTTGCCTGGGAACTTGGAGCAAATCCTGAAATTTCAGCAAGAGCAGGTCTTTTGCATGACATTGGCAAGGCAATTTCAGATGAAGTGGAAGGAAGCCATGCCAGAGTAGGGGCAGATATTGCAAGGAAATACGGAGAGAAAGATATTGTTGTAAATGCAATAGAAGCCCATCACGAGGAAGTTCCTTTTGAAAGCCTTGAAGCAGTAATTGTGGCAACCGCTGATGCAATTTCTGCAACAAGACCTGGTGCGAGAATGGAGGCAGGAGACCAGTATGTAAAAAGAATCAGTAAGATAGAGGAGATTGCCATGATGTTTGACGGTGTGGAAAGGGCATACGCGATTTCTGCAGGAAGAGAGGTAAGGGTTATTGTAAAGCCCGAAAAAGTTACCGAGGAGACAGCGCCTGTTTTGGTGCAGGAGATTGCAAAGAAGATTTCCCAGCAGGTTGAATTTCCAGGTCAGCTTAAAGTTATTCTTATAAGGGAACAGCGATGGGCTGAAACTGCATAAGGAGCTTTTATGAAAATTCTTTTTATTGGAGACATTTTTGGAAAGGCAGGAAGAGATGCTCTAAAAAAGGTTCTTCCTGAGCTTATGAAAAAGGAAAAGACAGATTTTGTTTTTGCAAATGCTGAAAATGCAGCAGGGGGGAAAGGCATTACACCTGAAATTGCAAAAGAAATTTTTTCTTATGGTGTTGATGGAATAACACTTGGCGACCATGTATTTGACAGAAAAGAGGTGGTTCCTCTGCTTGAGGACAAAAGAATTGTAAGACCCTTGAATTTGCCACCGGGCAATCCTGGAAGGGGTGTTTCTTTTTTTGAGAAGAATGAATTGAGGGTTGCCCTTGTTTCATTGCTTGGAAGAACCTTTATAGACAGAGTTCTTGACTGCCCCTTTCAGGTAATATCAAAGCAGGAATTTGACATTCCTACGGTTGTGGATATGCATGCAGAGACCACAAGCGAAAAAATTGCAATGAAGTGGTTTCTTGCAGGAAAAGTAAGTGCTTTAATTGGAACCCACACTCACATTCAGACAAATGACGAAGAAATTGTTTCAGGAACCGCCTATATAACGGACTGTGGTATGACAGGGCCTTATGATTCTGTGATAGGTGTGGATAAAAATGTAATTTTAAAAAGATTTTTAACAGGTTTTCCGGCAAGATTTGAACCTGCCAGAGGTGATGTAAGATTTTGTGGGGTTATTTTTGAAATTCAAGGAACCCAAGCAACGCATATAAAAAAAATAAATATAAAAATGTAGTTGCAGACCCTTGGTCTGCTAAAAAAGAGGAAAGTGGATAGAGGAAAGAGGATAGAATGAAAAATGAAACGAAATTAGGAGATTGGGAAATTAGGAAAGGTCACGACCCGACGAAGTCGGAGGAGCATATTTCTATCCACTATCCTCTATCCACTATCCTCTATCCACTTTCCTCTATCCTCTGTCCTCTATCCTCTTTCCACTGTCCACTATTCACTATTCACTTTTCACTTTTCACTAAATTAGGAGGGAAGGATGAAGAAAATTCTGATTAAAAATGGAACGGTTTTTGATGGCAGAAGTGTTAAAAAAGCAGACATCCTGATTGAAGGGCACAAAATCTCAAAAGTTGGAAAAATTCCGCAAATTAAAGGTGCGCAGGTTATAGATGCTTCAAATAAGGTTGTAATGCCTGGTTTTATCTGTGCTCATCATCATCTTTATTCAACTTTTGCAAGGGGCATGGCAATACCTGGAACCCCTGCAAAAACTTTTGTTGAAATTCTTGAAAAACTCTGGTGGCCTCTTGACAGAGTGCTTGATGAAGAGGATTTATATCTTTCTGCGATTTATGCGCTTGGCGAATGTATAAAAGCAGGAACCACAACAATTATTGACCACCACGAAAGTCAGGATTTCCAGATTGGAAGTCTGGATGTTTTAATGTCCGCCTCTGAGAAAGCAGGCATAAGAGCCTGCCTCACTCTGGGAGCAAGCGACAGATACGGAAAAGGAGATGAAGGAGTAAAGGAAAATGAAAGGTTTTTAAAGAAACTTGCAAGTGAATCACATCCTTTAATAAGAGCAATGGCAGGGCTTCATGCAGCATTTACAGTAAATGACGATACACTTTTAAAAACTGTAAGAATTTCAAGGAAGTATAACTGTGGAATTCATATTCATGTTGCAGAAGCAAAGTCAGATGAAGACCATTCTCTACGGAAATACAAAAAAAGAATTGTTGAGAGGTTAGCAAAGGCAGGTGCTCTTGATAGAAAAACAATTCTTGTTCATTGTGTCCACATAAATGACAGGGAGATAAATTTGATAAAAAAGAAAGATGCAATCGTTGTCCACAATCCCGAATCAAATATGAACAATGCTGTTGGATGGGCTGATGTTCTAAAAATGCTTAAAAAGGGAGTTTTAGTGGGGCTTGGTACAGATGGAATGTCATCAGATATGCCAAAGCAGATGAGAGCAGCATATCTTATAGCACGGGATAGTAAAAGAGACCCGCGGGTTGCATTTTGCGAGGCACCCCAGATGCTTCTTCAAAACAATCCTGAAATTGCAAAAAGAATTTTTGGTCTGAAATTAGGTATAATTAAAAAAGGAGCAACAGGAGATTTAGTGCTTCTGGATTACCTTCCACCAACACCTCTTAATTCAGGAAATTTCCTCGGGCATTTTATTTTTGGTCTTGTGAATGCCACTGTTGATACAACCATTTCAAACGGAAAAATTCTGATGAAAAACAGGAAAATCCTTGTTTTTGATGAAAAGAAAATTTCAGAAAAATGCATTGAAAGAGCAAAGAAATTCTGGAAGAAATTTGAAAAACAGGCAACATAAAAAATAGTTCATAGTTCATAGAGGATAGTGGATAGAGGACAGAGGAAAGTCAATATGTCATTCCTGCGGAACTTGTCCTCGCGAAAGCGGGGAGCAGGAATCCAGAAAACGGAAATCAGAAGTCAGATGTCAGAAAATCCCCCTTTGTATTCCCCCCTTTTCAAAGGGGGGAAATAGAGGGGATTATAAAAATTAAAAATGAAAAATGAAAAATTAGTGGTAAGGATTAAGT
>JAGHAG010000018.1 GCA_021161625.1 Elusimicrobiota bacterium | reverse complement strand
GCTCAACAAAAATAAAATCAGGGGTATAAACATTTTTCCTCCCGGGTTCAATCAAAAATAACTGTTTTGTTTTTATACACAAGAACTTTGTTTTCCAGATGAAGCCGAACCGCTCTTGCAAGAACAATTTTTTCAAGGTCTCTTCCTTTTCGCTTCAAATCATCCACTGTGTCACGGTGCGAAACTCTCACCACATCCTGTTCTATTATAGGTCCCTCATCAAGTTTTTCTGTTACATAATGGGCTGTTGCCCCTATGAGTTTAACACCCCTCTGATATGCCTGTAAATAAGGATTTTCTCCTTTGAAAGACGGAAGAAAAGAGTGGTGAATATTGATAATTCTCACTTTAAATCTTTCTACAAAATTTTTTGAAAAAATCTGCATATACCTTGCTAAGATAACAAGATCAATTTTATACTCCCTTAAAAGCCTCAATTCTTTTCTTTCCTGAATGAGTTTGTTTTGTTTAGTTTTTGGAATAAAATAAAAATCCGCCTCAGAAATTTTTGCCTCTTCTATCTCGTGATTGCTGATAATCAAAGGGATGTTGCAATTGAGTTCTCCCTCCTTTTTTCTGAATATAAGATCCACCAGACAATGAGTTTGCCTGCCTGAAAAAATTGCAACATTTTGCGTATTCCATGAAAATTTCAAATCATATTTCATTCTGAATTTTCGGGATATTTTTTTAAATTTTTGAGAAAACTCCTGTGGTAAAATTCTAAAATTTTTTAAATCCCACTCAATTCTCATAAAGAAAATTTTCATCTCATCATCCCTGTGTTCATCAGAATGAATGATGTTGCCGTTGTTTTTATAAATGAAATTTGCCACTTCTGCCACAATACCCTTTCTATCCGGACAGCTTAAAAGAAGGGTCATTGTCTTTCTCATAATTTTCTTTCTTTTTACCTTTCTGCCTTTTTAAAAATTTGCTAAATTATCAAATGCGTGTTTTAACAAGATACATATTAAAAGAATTTTTTTCAATATTTTTCACTGCTTCCTTTATACTTGTCGGAATCTTTCTTGTGGGAAATGCGTTTGACTTTGCAGCAAAGCTCATTGCAGGTGGGGCTGGTTTCTTTAATATCTTAAAAATTTTTTTACTCGGGATACCTTCCTCATTTGTGTTTGTAATTCCTGTAGCATTTTTAATCGGCTGGCTTGCAACTTTAAGCCGCCTATCTGCACAGTCCGAAATCATTGCGATTCAATCCTCAGGGGTAAATCCGAATTTTTTCCTTAAATCAATTTTCCTCACAACTCTTTTAACCTGCGCCTTTCTTCTTTATTCAAATTCTTTTCTTGCTCCAAAGTCAAACCTGAATATGAATCAGGAAATAAAAAAAATTATTTCAGAAGGATTTTTAAAAATTGAACCAGAAACCTTCTCAAAATTCGGAAACTTTGTTTTTTATGTAGGGAAAAAAGACAACGAAAATCTCTATAACATAAACATTTTTGAAAACAATGAAAAAAACCGTATAAAAACAAAAATTTTTGCCAAAAAAGGCAAGATTCAGAAAGACCAAAATCAAAAAATCACAATTCTTCTTGAAGATGGAATTATGATTTCCTATGAAAATGCACTCAAAGACATTATAAAAATAAAGTTTAAAAAATACATTTTTGGCATAACAGGGGAAGACAAGCGTGAGGAAGAAATGGAACTTTCAACCTTCACAACAGAAAAACTTTTTAAAATGTTAAAGAAAAACAGAAAAGATGAAAAAAAATCAAGGGTAATCCTTACAGAAATTCACACAAGATTTGTCCTTGGTTTAACGCCTCTGTTTTTGATACTTCCAGGGGTTTTTTTGAGCATACGCGTTAAGAATCCAAAAAGGATTGTGGGTATGGGAATTGCTCTTTTGCTGGTGGGAGTTTATTATTTTATTTTTACGGTATTTTTTAACTTGGTTGAAAATAGAATTTTAACCCCAGAAATTGGTCTGTGGATTCCAGGAATTTTTATGGTTATACTTGGCTTTTTCTTTAGAGAAAAAAGATGAAGATTTTTCAACTATATTTACTGCGAAAATTTTTTAAAACGTTTTTTCTTGCAACCTTTGGACTCTTGCTGCTTTTTGCTTTTTCAGGAATTGTTGCAAGGGCAGATGTTTTTGCAAAACACCATACAACACTAATCCAGATTTTTACATTTACAATCCTGAAATCTCCTCAATGGCTGGTAGAAATTATTCCTGTTGCAATTCTTATTGGATGTGTTCTTACGATGAGCGAAATAATCAGAAACAAAGAACTTCTCGCAATTCAGACATCAGGAGTTAATATCTGGCAGGTCATTGCACCGTTTTTTATTTTCGGCTTTGTAACATCTGTGCTTGTGTATTTTTTTAATGACTGGGTGGCACTGGATTCTACAAAAAAAGCATATGATTATTACACACACATAATAAAAAAGAGAAAACCAAAAAAACCTTACGGAAAATATTTCAATGTTTTTCTTGAAAAAAAACTGGCAAAAGGAAGGGCGCTTTTTTTCATAGGTTTTTTTGACGCAGAAAAAAATACAGGTTCAAACTTTTCCCTCCTGTATGAAGATGCGTCTATAAAAAAAGAAATTTTTTCCCCATTTTTTTCCTACAAAAATGGCAGGTGGATTTTAAAAAATGCACAAATTCTCATCTGGGATAAAGAATTAAAACCAATCAGTTTCAAAGAGGAAAAAATTCTAAAGAGCAACTTTAAAATTTCACCAGAAGAAATCTGCATAAAAGAAAAACCATTTGTTGAAATGAAAACATACGAACTTTTAAACCAGATTCAAAAACTTAAAAATCTTGGTATAGATTCAAAGAAAGAGAGCACAGAAGTCCACAGGAGATTTTCTTTTGCACTTTCCAATCTTGTTGTTGTTTTCATAGGAATTTCCTTTTCCATATTTTTAAGTTTTCTGGGAAGAATTGTTTCTGTTGTTTTGAGTATCCTGCTTGCTTTTATTTACTGGGGGCTTTTTTCCTTCTCAATTGCGCTTGGGAACACAGGAATTCTCCCACCTTTTATTTCTGCATGGGCTGTGAATTTTCTTTTTGTTCTGATTTCTGCTATTGTTTTGTTGAGGAAAAACCTTGCTTAAAAAATTGCTTTTGATTTTTTTGGCTAGCGGCTGGCTTTATTGTGGACAATATGTCCTCAAATTTTCATCCGCAACACCTCTTCAAAGGCAGAAAGAGATAATTTTTATTTCATCTGCTACACCTGTAAAGCAAATCCCTGAATTAAATCTCTGGCGAATAAAAATTGAAAAAAATGAGGATAAAATTGTAGAAAATCTTTTAAACTTTGAAGAAGTTGAATACTGCAACAAAGAAAAGAGGATAAAAGCCCTGTGGGAACCTCATGACCCTCTTTATTCACAGCAATGGGGGTTGAGCGCAATAAATATGCCATTTGCCTGGGACATTTCTGCTTCTTCTGGAAGTTCCTTTGTTATTATTGCTGTAATTGATACCGGGGTTTTTTATGAGCATGAGGATTTAAAGGACAAAATGTGGCAGTCAAATGAGGGTTTTTGTGGCTATGATTTTGTAAATGGGGACAATGACCCTGTTGATGACAATGGACACGGCACTCATGTTGCAGGGATTGCTGCTGCGAGTGTTAATAATCAAAAAGGCATTTCAGGGGTTGCTATGAAGCCAAAAATTATGGCTCTGAAAGTGCTTAATTCAGATGGAGAGGGAAGTGAATTTGACCTTGCTGATGCAATTGTATGGGCTACAAAAAATGGTGCAAGGGTTATAAACATAAGCCTTGGTTCTGAGGAACCATCTTCTGCTGAAGAGGATGCCTGCAGATTTGCCTATAACAATGGTTCATTTATTGCTGCAGCAACAGGCAATGATGGAGTAGAGGGGATTTATTACCCTGCAAAGTTTTCAACAACTTTTTCAGTTGGTGCTATTGATTCAACTCTTACAAGGTCATCCTTTTCAAATTATGGTCCTGAACTGGATGTCGTTGCCCCTGGAGAAAACATTTTAAGCACGGTTCCTTCCTACATATCAGGAACTGACTATGAAGCATGGAATGGAACATCAATGGCAACACCTTTTGTTTCGGGTCTTGCTGCAATTGTCTTTTCAATACGACCTGATTATTCCCCTGATGATGTGTTTTCTGTTTTAAGAAACAATGCTCAGGACCTTGGCATTTCAGGGAAGGATGATTACTATGGATATGGTCTTATAGATGCACAGGCAGTTGTTTCCTCTTTAACTCCTTTTGAATATACATTTGCTCAGAAAATAACAAGTTTTCCAAATCCTTATAGAATTTCAAATGGCGTTCTTTATTTCTGTTTTGAGGATGCTCCCCAGGAAATTAAAAAATTTTATATTTACAATCTTTCAGGCGCAAAAATAGCATCTATTGACTCCTCATCCTATTTCCCTGATAAAAAAATTCTTATCTGGGATGGGAAAAATATAAATGGGGACGAAGTGTCCACAGGCATTTATTTTTATTATGCTGAAACAGATAAGGGAAAGGGGAAGGGAAGATTTGCAGTAATAAAGTAGTGGATAGAGGAAAGAGGAAAGAGGAAAGAAAGAAAAATGGAAAATGACAGATAAAAAAATGAAGCGAAATTAGGAGATTGGGAAATTATGAGATTGGGAAAGATCGCGACCCGACGAAGCCGAAGGAGCATATTTTTATCCACTATCCTCTATCCACTGTCCTCTGTCCTCTATCCACTATTTGCTATTTGTTATTTGCTATTTGTTTCTAATGCTTTTGGTAGTTTTTTTGACAATTCACCAGGAAAAACAGGTTTTAATTTTCTTCTGCTTCCACTAACCCCTTCTTCGCTGTTTAAGGGTGTTGCAGATTATGGAATTTCAAATCTTGAAAAAAATCCTGCAAGCATCTGGGAAGAAAATTTGAGTTTTGAGGTTTCTCAGTTGAATTATTTTGAGGGACTTAAATTCAATTCTGCGAAATTATCCTTTAACTTTCAAACCACAGACGCCTTTGGCGAAAACCCGCAGAACCATTACCTTGCCATTGGAATTAGAGATTTCAGTGAAACAGACGAAAAAAGGGAGGCATTTACAGGGATAAAAACAGGCAATTTCAATATAACAAGCAGGGCAATTTTTCTAAGCTGGGCCTTAAAAATAGGAAAAACAATTTATGGGATTACAGGAAAAAGCGTCTCTCAAAAAATTGAGACAGATTCTCTTACAGGGGTTTGCCTTGATTTTGGTCTTTTGAAAGACATAAAAAATTTTACAATTGGAGCAAGTGTATTAAACATTGGAAGTAAAATAAGCGGAAATTCCTTCCCGACGACTCTGAATACAGGGGTTTCATATTTTTCTGGCTCCAATCAGTTGAATTTAGAGGTGAAGAAAACTTCCTTTGAAAAAGAAAAAATTCTTCTTTCTTTTGGAAAAAGAATAAATTTTATCACACTTCTTTTTGGAATTGAAAAGCAAAACGAACTTTCCTACAATTTTGGAGTTATGTTTGAATTGAAAAATTTTGACTTTTCCTGTGGATTTTCATCAAAAAAATATCTTGGGGTTTATCAGATTTACTCAATAAATTTTTACTTCTAAAAATTAAAGGAAATCATTAAAGAAGCCGAGGCAGATGCAGGTATCTCGGTTTCGTCTTCAATTTCTGTCTTGTCCGTGCTCATAGCAGCACCCAGATCAATGTTTAAATGCAGGATATTCAATCCAAATCCAGCAGTGTAGGCAAGTTTAGAGGTCTCTTCTGCAATGTTTTTCATCAAACCTGCTCTCAAAGCAAGATTCAACCACTTACGGTTTAATATATTTATCTCTGTGCCAAGTCCAAAGTATCTTGATTTATAACCAGGAAGCGCTGTTGAATTTTCTGTAAGGTCAATGTCTGAAGATATAACCCACCAATTAAAAGGCCAGATTGCAATTCCTGCGCGCAACTGTGGACGCACTTTATACTGTGAAGAGCCACTTTCAGGTGGGGCGTCAAATTTTGGCGAGTTTATATTTCTTGCAACAAGACCTGCTCTTATTCTTTTTCCAAAGGGTCTTTTTTCTAAAAGAACCCCCATATCTAATCCAAGTGCATTTGATTCCCTATAATACTCATTATAATTGTCAATTACAGCATCTATCCCGCCTGCCTCTTCGTCAAAAACATTCTGCTTATAATAACTCACATAACCCTTCATAAACTTTACATTTCCACCAACATAAAGACCCCTCAGTATTGAGTTTATCAGGGGAAAAGGGGAAAGCAGATTTGGAAATTTCATTCCATAGCCAAGGGATGCCTCAAAGATTGAAGTCCCTCTCAGTGTGAGATTTGATTGATTTTCAGAAACAGCACCACCATTCACAGCAGAATCAAGAATATACTCAATTGTTGGTTTTAATTCTTCCACCTGATTCACATAATCAATTACTTCATCCTTGGTTAAAACATTTTCACTACCAACAATATTCGGGTCTGTTGCTGCATTTATTATTGCATTTGCAATATCCTTGAGTGTATACTTACTTTCATCAAAATCTGCTCCAAGGGTGTCTGTAATTTCCTCAAGAATTCCTGTCTCTCCACCTGCACCATCCGAACCATAAAGAAGTGTGTCTCTTGCATTTAAGAGGTCTGGATCAGAGGGGTCATCGTCAATTGTTGGATTTGAATCAACAAAATCATCAATGAGTTTTCCAAGGTCTATGCCCTGATAATTTTGAAGTTTTTTAACTGATGTGGACTGTGTTCCTGAAACCGTTGCAGAATCAAATCTGATATTCTGGGTATCAACAGCTGGGTCAACTCCAATAGAGGTGAAATTATTCACAGAAAAAGCAAGATGACTTATTCTGAAATTCGCTCCTCCGCTTGCATCTATAAGCACTCCCTTTGAGGGGTCATTTAACTCATCAATTTCCTTTAACATTTTAACAAACGAATTTATCTCAGTAAGACCTATGTAGTCGCCGTCTTCCTGTGCCTGTGATATTTTATCGTATTCCTCTATGAGTTGTGAAATCCTATCAGCAGACCCAAGGATATCTCCTGTTGCCTCCCCCTGAATTGCAACAGGGATTTCCACATCAACATCTCTTCCAATGCCAAGAGCAGCAGGGTTCCAGTACTGAGCAAAAGAGTCCTTTGTGCAGGCAACCTGTGCACCGCCCATTGCAATCGCACGAGGCCCTAAAATTTTAAATGACTCTGCATAGACCAGAGAACAAAAGACAAAAATCAAAAAATATCTCATAACTTCCTCCTCAAACTTATTATAATCTGATTACCTGTCTTCGTCAATGTGATTAAAATTACCTTCTATATATCTCTACATTTCCTGTTAGAGGCTAAGCCTCTAACAATTTGTCTTTTCAAATTTGGCAGGCCAAGGGTCTCGAGCTACATTTCTTCTTAAATAAATTTCAAGCACCAAACAAAAATCCTAAATTCTAAATCCCAAATCCTAAACAAATCCCAATTACCAAAGTTCAAATGTCCAAAACCCTTTTCTTTTTTTCTATTTCGGTCATTTGGATTTTGATATTGTTTAGAATTTAGAGTTTCGGATTTAGAGTTTTTCATTTTTCATCTGTCATTTTTAATTCTTTTTTTCTGGATTCCTGCTTTCGCAGGAATGACATACTGCCTATCCTCTTTCCTCTATCCTCTATCCCCTGTCCTCTGTCCACTTTTCTACTTATCATCTTGTCTCCATATCACTTTGTTTTCCTGTCTCCATTAAATTGCTCTTTCATAGATAATTGCATCTTCTTTTGGATAGCCAAAATAATCCTTTCTTAAACCAACATTTTGAAAACCCATGCTTTCAAACAATTTCTGTGCTGCAACTGCTGAGGCGCGAACCTCAACATACGCTGCCTTACAACCAAACATCTTTGCTTTTTTGAGAATCTCTTTCAGGAAAAGTTTCCCTATGCCTTTACCCCTTTCCTCAGGTGCTATTGCAAAATTTATTATGTGTGCCTTTTCATTTACAACCCAGAACACCCCATAGCCAAGAAGTTTTCTTCTGCCGGTTCTTCCCCATCTTCCTTCTATACAATAAAGTTTGGAAACAGGAATTGAAAGTTCTTCTTTAAACATCTGTCTTCGCCATGGCCTTTCAAAAGACGCTTCCTCAATTCTCATCACATCAGGCAAATCGCTTATACGAAAATTCCTTATAAAATAATCAAGTCCAGAAATTTTTACATCAGGCAAGGGCTGGACTTTTTGCTGAATTCTTAACTGTTCTGAAACTTCTTGCTCTTTTCTTTCTTCTTCTGGCTTTTCTTCTTCAAGCACTTTTTTCTCCATGGATGGTATTTCTTCTCTTTTTTCCTCCTCTTCTTTTTCTTCTGGTGCTTCTTCTCTGGCTTCCTGCTCTTCTTTTTCCTTTTCCTGAATTTTCCCCTCAACCTGCACTTCTACTTCTTCAGGAAGTTCTATTTCAGATATCTGCTCTTTTTCTTCTTTTTGCTCTAACTCTTCTTCATGAGTTTTTTCTTCAAGAATTTGCTGGTTGGCTTCTATCTGTTTTTGAAGTTCTTCTATCTGGCTTTTTAACTTCTGGGCTTTCTGAGAAAGCATCTCAACTTCTTGCTCCTTTGTCTTGCGAATTTCAGTAATTTTTTCTATCTCCTCTTCCTCTTTTTTTATTCTTGAAAAAACTTCTTCAAACCTTGATGAAGAAATCTCATCCAGTTCCTGAATCTGCCTTTCTTTTTCTATCTTCAACTCCTCTATCTCCTTTTTTAGATTCTGAATCTGCCTTTCAAGGGTTTCTTTTTGCTCTGCATAAAGGGCAACCTCTTCAGGAATATCTGGAGGAAGTTCCCTCAATTTTTCAAATTCTTTTTCCCTTTCTTTAATTTTTTCTTCAATTTTTCCTATTTCTTCTTTCAACTCCTCTTCTCTGTATTGCAGAGCAGCTATCTTTTTTTCGAATTCTTTTATTGATTCTATATACCCTGTTCTTTTTGCATTTAAAACCAAAAGTTCATCCATTTTTTCCTGAATTTCTTTTCTTAAATTCTGCGCTTGTTTTTCAAGTTTATTCAATGCCTCTATTTCTTTCTGCTTTTGCTCCTTCTCGGCTCTAATCTCATTCAGTTCCCTGTAATTTTTTTTAATTTCTTCTTTCAATTCTTTTATTTTCATCATCATCCCCTCCAGAACTTTTTTCCATTTCTTTTCTTTTTCTTTTGAACTTATATAATTTGGCAAAACCTCATTAAAGGAAAATGTTTTCAAATCTTGTGTTTTTGCGTATTCTATCATTTTATAAATGACCTCGCCTGCTTGGAGATTTTTGTATTTTATTCCCCTTTCATCCATGACCTGTAAAAATTTATCAGGGAGCAAAACCACAACCTCAAAACCTTCCCCTTCAATATAGTCAAGCCACTCCTCAATTTCAATTATGAATTCATCAGAAATTCTTCTGCCATTTTCAAAAAGGGCTGAATAAACCATACCATTGCCTGCATCAATGATTGCACTGCATCTTTCAATTCCATAGGCAAGAATTTCAAGAACATCAACCGGATATAGAGGGATTTTTAAAATCTGAGAAAGAGTTCTTGCAAAGGCAACCCCTATCTTAAGACCTGTAAATGAGCCAGGTCCTGTGTCTATATAAATTTTTCTCAAACCCTGCGGAGGGAAATCATGTGTTATCTTTTTGTATTTCTCAAAAAATTCTACAAATCTTTCGCAAGATTCACACACTTCAGTTATCACTCTATCCCGAATTTTGACAGCAAAGGCAAAATTCTTTAAAGAAGTTGTAACATAAAGTTCACTCATTTTTATAAATCCTTATTTTTCTGGTATCCTCATTTTCAAATTCAAACTCAACAACCCAGCAATTTTTAAGATAATCCATAAAAATTTCAGGCCACTCAATAAAAAAAATTGCCTCTTCATTTAAAATTTCATCTATCCCGAGCTGAAAAATCTCCTCTTTGTCCTTTATTCTGTAAAAATCCAGGTGGTATATTTTTACCTTTCCCTCATAAATGTTGATTATTTTAAAACTCGGACTTCTTGCATCTTTTATTCCAAAATATTCGCATATACAGGAGATAAAAAAAGTTTTTCCTGCACCAAGTTCTCCTTTTAAAAGCACCACATCCCCTAATTTCAGTTTTTGTGCAAAACCCTTGGCAATCTCTTCTGTCTCCTGAAGTGCAGAGCTTTTAAATTCAAGAATTTCCATAAGATAGTCAGCCCCGATAAATCGGGACTGAAACCCCCATTTCCTTTATAATTTTTACTGCCATCATAAATCCTCGTCTATTCCCTGACTATCTTAAAAAAATTATTCCTTATTCTGTAAAAAATCTTACCTTATTCATCGGAAATTGAAAATTTCCGATGCTATTAAAAATGCTCAAAACTCCTCATTGAAATTTTTTTGCCATCCAGATAAACCCCTTTCCCCTTTTCAACTTTTCCTATTACAAAAAGTTCTCCTTTTATTTTATCAAATTTGTCAGGAGAAACCGTGCCTATCAGATTATAATCTTCACCGCCTGTAAGAGCAATTTTTAATGCCTGTTTGTGTGTTTTTGCAAAATTTAAAAGCAGGGAATTTACAGGGATTTTTTTGCTTTCAATCTTAAATTTCAGACCATTTAATTGGGAAAGAATTAAAAGGGATTTAAAAAGACCATCACTTGAATCAATCATACAGTTGACAAAAGGAGCGATTTTCAATGCAACTTCAGGATAAATCTCTGGATATAAAAAAAATCTGATAAGCTTTTCATTTTTTCTTTTTTTAAGAAGACACCTAAGACCTGCCTCACTTAATCCCGGAAAACCTGTTATAAAAATCAAATCACCCTCTTTAGCCCCTGTTCTTTTTACAGGATTTTTACCCCAACCAACTGCTGTTATTGAAAGAAAAATTTTTGAACTTTTGACAATGTCTCCACCACCCACTTTTAAATGCCATTTTTTACAGGCTTTTTTTATGCCTTTATAAATCTCTTTTAGAGTTTTTTGTGGATTTTTCTTTAAGCCAATAGAAACAAAAACAAATTCTGGCTTTATCCCCATTGCAACAATATCAGAACACGCCCCTGCAATGCTTCTGAAACCAACAGCATCCAAGGGAACAAAATTATTGAAATGTGTGTCTTCTACAAAAGAATCAACAGATATAACTGTTTTCTTACTATGAAAATCTAAAACTGTGCTGTCATCTCCCAGGTCAAAATCAAGATTATCTTTTTTTAAATATGAGAATATCCAGTCAATTAATTTAAATTCTAAACTTTTCTGAGCCAGATTATTGAGAAGACCCTTCTGAACTTGAAACTTCCTCTTCTTTCTTTAATGCTTCTTCTTCTTTTTTCTCCTCTGCCTTTTCCTTTATTGCACTAATTCCCGCAGCAATGGCAATTATCCCACCAAAAATCAAACCAAGAGCAATTCCACCTTTTAAAACAATTAAAACATCATCGCCAACAAAACCAAAACCATTGTTCGGGATAATCCATAAAACAGCAATGACAATTGCGACTAAACCACCTAAAATACTCAACATCTGTTACCACCTCCTTATTCTTTTAAAAGGTTTTACAGAATTTTATTATATGTGGTTTTTCTTGTCAAGGGAATGTTTTTTTGGTAATTTTTAATTTATGAAAAGAAAAATTTTATTTCTGGGTTGCGGAAATATGGGTGAGGCAATCCTTGCATCATTAAAAGCCTCAGCCCTTTCAAAAAAACTTGATTTTTTTATTCTTGAAAAAGACAAAAGAAAAGAAAAAAAACTCACAAAAAAATACAAAGCAAAAAAATTCAAAAGCGCAAACTACGACATTATAATTCTTGCTGTAAAACCCCAGAATAAATTTGAAGCTGTTGAGCTTTTAAAAAACATAAAATTTAGGGTTCTTATTACAATCCTTGCAGGCGTGAAAATCTCTTTTTTTGAAAAACATCTCGGGAAAATTCCAGTAATGAGGGTTATGCCCAACCTCGGAGTTAAAGCAGGCAAGGGTGTTGCAGGAATTTATGCTAATAGCAGATTAAAAAACAAAAATTTAAAAAATCTAAGAAACTTATGTGAAAAAATTTTCACATCCTGCGGAATAGTTGTGCCTGTAAAAAAAGAACAGGGTTTAGACAGAATTACAGCAATCTCTGGTTCAGGACCTGCTTATGTGTGTTATTTTCTTGAAGCACTTATTGAAGCTGCTCAAAAGTTAAATTTCAAAAAGAAAACTGCCCTTGAAATCTCACTTGCCACTTTTGAAGGTGCAATTGAAGTTTTAAAAAAACTTAATATGGAGCCAAAAAATTTGAGAATTGCTGTAACCTCGCCAAAGGGAACAACCCATGAGGCAATCAGTGTTTTTGAAAGAAGAAACTTAAAAAAAATAATTCTAACTGCCTGCAGCAAGGCTTTTAAAAGGGCAGTAGAACTCGGGAGGTCAAAATGACATTTTTTGTAAACTTGATTAGCGGTATTTTGATTCTAATTTTGATTATTCTTGTTGCTGATTTGATTATTCAAAAGCAACTTGCAAAAAAGGGTGGAGATATAAACACAATTCCTGCTGGTCCTCTGGTGCGTGATATTTCTCTCGTGGTGAGAAATCTGGTAAAAAAATTTATAAAACTGGAAACCGAGGAGTCTCTTACCTGGGCTTCAATAATTGTTGTTGTTGCCCTTTACATACTTATTCAGGTGATTTTTTAGGTGCTTAAAGTTATAGAATTCAAAAAAAACAAATTATTTTTGCTTGATGAAAGGTATATTCCTGAAAAAAAGCAGTATTTTGTTGCAAAAAATGTTAGGGATGTTGCTTTTGCAATAAAAAATATGGTGGTGAGAGGCGCACCTTTAATAGGCGTTACAGCAGCATACGGGATGGCTCTTGGATATAAAAATCTCCAAAGAAGTGCAAAACTTCTCCTAAACTCCCGACCAACAGCAGTAAACTTGAGATGGGCTGTTGAAAGAATTTTAAATTTAAAGGAGAAAAACTTTAAAGCAATTCTAAATGAGGCAAAGAAAATACACAGAGAAGACAAAAAACTCTGTGAAAAAATTGCAAAAAATGGAGCAAAACTCATACCAGAAGGTGCAAAAATCATAACTCACTGCAACACAGGAATGCTTGCAACAGCAGGAATTGGAACTGCTCTTGGAATAATCCTTTATGCAAGAAAAAAAATAAACCTTGTCTATGTAAAGGAAACAAGGCCCCGTCTTCAGGGCTCAAAACTGACAGCATGGGAATTAAAAGAAAACAAAATTCCCTATAAAATCATTACAGACAGCACGGCTGCTTATTTGATGAAAAAGGAGAAAATAGATGCGTGTTTCGTGGGTGCGGACAGAATTTCCGCAAATGGTGACTTTGCAAACAAAATTGGAACCTATGCCCTTGCCATAGAGGCAAAATTTCACAGAGTTCCTTTTTATGTTGCTGCTCCTTATTCCACAATTGATTTTAAAACAAAAAAGGGAAATGATATAAAAATTGAAGAAAGAGAAAAATCAGAGGTTCTCTACATAAATGGAAAATCAATTGCTCCAAAAGGGGCAGATGCAATAAATTCTGCTTTTGATGTAACTCCGAATTTCCTTGTAACTGCTCTTATAACTGAAAAAGGAATTTTAAAACATCCCGATGCAAAGAAATTGAAAAAACTTTATCAGGGAGCAACATGATGGGTAAGTATAATGTGCTTCTTCCAAAAACATCCTTTTCAATGAAGGCAAATTTAAAGGAAAAGGAGCCATTGATTCAGGATTTCTGGGAGAAATCTGAGATTTATGAAAAAATCATTGCAAAAAACAGGGGGAAACCTGCTTTTATTCTGCACGATGGTCCCCCTTATGCAAACGGGCACATACACATGGGACATGCTTTGAACAAAATTTTAAAAGATATTCTCGTAAAGCACAAAAATGCTTCAGGATTTCTTGCACCATTTGTGCCAGGATGGGACTGTCATGGACTTCCAATTGAATATCAACTGCTTAAAGAACTCGGGATAAAAAAATCACAGATTTCAAGAATTGAGTTTAGAAAAAAAGCTCAAGCGTTTGTAAAAAAGTTTATCAACATACAGTTAAAGGAATTTAAACGTTTAGGAATTTTTGCTGATTGGAAAAATCCCTATTTGACAATGAAAAAAGAATATGAAGCACAAATTCTCAAAATTTTTTCAAAACTTGTGGAAAAGAATTTTATCTGGCGTGGAGAAAAGCCTGTTTACTGGTGTCCTGAATGCGAAACCGCTTTAGCAGAAGCAGAGGTTGAATACAGGGAAAAAACCTCTGACTCTATCTTTGTCCTCTTTAAATGCGAGGAACTGGGAAAAAATACCTATGCGGTTGTCTGGACAACAACCCCATGGACATTGCCTTCTAATGTTGCTCTTGCTTTTAACAGAAATTTTCTCTATACAATCTTTGAAGTTGGGGACAGGCAATTTATTTCGGTTGAAGAAAAAAGAAAAGAAATTTTAAAAATACTTAATGCAAAAGAAAGCAAAATCATTGCCCAGTACAAAGGGGATTTTTTTGTTGGGAAAAAATTTTCCCATCCTTTCAAAAATCAGTTTAGTGTGGGGGTTGAAAGCGATTTTGTGGAAAAACAGGAGGGCACAGGAATAGTTCACATTGCTCCAGGACATGGTGAAGAGGATTTTGCAGTTGGATTAAAGTATAATCTGCCTGTTTTATCCCCTGTTGATGAAAAAGGGGTTTTCACAGAAAAAGCCCAAAAGTTTGCAGGGCTAAATGTTTTTAAAGCAAATCCTCTCATTATTGAAGAACTTAAAAACAAGAATGCTCTTATTTACAATGATAAAATCACTCATACTTATCCGCATTGCTGGAGATGTAAAAATCCTGTGATTTTTAGAGCCACCCCTCAGTGGTTCATTTCAATAGACAAGAATAACTTAAGGGAAAAACTGCTTTCTGAAATAAAGCATGTTGAATGGGTGCCAAAAGAAGGGGAAAAAAGAATTTCAGCAATGGTTGAGATGAGACCTGACTGGTGTATTTCCCGTCAGAGATACTGGGGCGTTCCCATACCTGTCTTTTACTGTGAGGACTGTGGAAGGACAATTATTGATGCAAAAATTATAAGCAAAATTGCTTGCCTTGTTGAGGAAAAAGGAACAGAAATTCTTTTGCAGGAAACACCCCCTGTTGAGATTACCTGTTCCTGTGGTAGCAGGAAAATAAAAAGGGACCCTGATATTCTGGATGTGTGGTTTGATTCAGGGGCAAGTTTTTCAGTTCTAAAGAAAACGCCTCTGCACAGATTTCCTTCTGATATGTATCTTGAAGGTTCAGACCAGCATCGCGGATGGTTTCAAACATCTCTAATTCTTTCCTGTGCAACTGAAGGATGCGCTCCTTATAGAACAGTGGTTACTCATGGTTTTGTTGTTGACGGAAAGGGACAAAAAATGTCAAAGTCACTTGGAAATGTCATAACGCCTCAGGAAATAATTGAAAGAAGCGGGGCAGACATTTTGAGAATCTGGTGTGTTTTACAGGATTATTCAGCTGACTTGAAAATCTCTGAGGAAATTTTAAAGTCCTGCATTGAAACCTACCGGAAAATCAGAAATACTTTAAGATTTTTACTTGGCAACTTAAACGGATTTAATCCTTCCCAGAAAATTCCATTTGAAAAGATGAAAGCTATTGACAGATTTGCTCTTATTGCGATGGAGGAAGTAAAGAAAAAGGTTCTGAAAAGCTACGATGCCTATAATTTTCCCCAGTCTTTTAAAGAAATTTTTAACTTCTCAAACATTTTCCTCTCCTCTTTTTATCTGGATATTTTAAAAGACCGCCTTTATACATTCAGGGAAGACTCTCCTGAAAGGAAAAGCGCGCAGACAGCACTGTGGAAAATTTTCAGAAATCTTACAGTCCTTCTTGCTCCCGTAATTTCCCATACTGCAGAGGAGGCATGGCAGTGCGCCAAAAACGAGATTTCAGACGACCTTGAGGAAAGCGTATTTCTGGCTGACCTGCCTGAGGAAAGATTTTGTGAAAGCACTTCTTTTAAGGAAAAATGGCAGAAACTTCTGGCTATAAGAAATGTGGTGACAAAAGCCATTGAAATT
>JAGHAG010000092.1 GCA_021161625.1 Elusimicrobiota bacterium | reverse complement strand
CCCCCCTTTAAGGGGGGAGAAACAGTAGGGGGTATTTTCATTCCTAATTTGCGTCCCGATTTGTCGGGACATGAACGTTTCATTTGTCATTTTCCATTTTGATTTTTCCATCTTACATTTTTATTTAATTTCTATTTATTTCGCTCCGATGAAAATCGGAGCAAATTTCTATAAATTTCTTTCCTAATCTCATAATCTCCCAATTTCCTAATTTCGCTTCACTTTTTACTTTTAATTTCCCTTGTCACCTTGTCACTTAGTCACCTCGTCACCTTTTTTGGCGAATGGTAATTCGCCCGCTACAATTCTGATTTCCGACATCCGACTTCTGACTTCTGCTTTTCTCGTCTCCATGTTACTTTTTTATTTTTTTTATTTCAACAAGTTTCATCTTTGATGTAAATCCATGTATAATTTTAACCGAGGATTTTGGGATTCTAAAATAATCTGCAAGAACTTCAACAAGTCTTTTGTTGGCAAGCCCTTTTTGAGGCGGGGCATTTACTTTTACAAGCATCACCCCATTTTGCGCAACATCCACCTTTGCCCGCTTGCTTGATGGAATAACTTTTACCCTTACTTTCATCTTTTAATCATATCAAAAAGTTTAAGAAAAATTTCAGGGGATGCCTGATGGGGACGCAAATTTTTAGGCAAATTATTTTGCTTAAAAAAATTTTCCGCATCAAAACCTGCTTTTTTCAAATTTGAAATCAAAATTTTTCTCTTTGAGAAAAAACACAAATTTAAAAATTCTCTCCATTTTTCCACATCAATGTCAACATTTTTTCTTTTAAAAGAAACAACCGTTGAACTTATTTTTGGAGATGGCTTGAAGCAGGTTCTTGAAATGTCAAAGAGTTTTTCTGCCTTAAAAAAAACACCAACGGTTAAAGAGGTTCTTCCGTAAAGGGGGGAACCTTCTTTTGAAAGAAACCGTTCCGCTGTTTCTTTCTGAAAGGACAAAAATGCCTGAATAAAATTTTTTACTTTTGCAAGCCAGAAAATTATTTCAGTGCTTATCTGGTAGGGCAGATTTCCAATTATGTAAAAGGGTTCTTTAAATTCAGGTGTGAATTTAAGAACATCTCCTTCAACAACTTCAAAGTTTTTATATGTGGCAAATCTGTTTTTTAAAAAATTTACAAGAAACAGGTCTTTTTCAATTACCACAACCTTTCTGGATTTTTCAAGCAGATACTGTGTTAAAGCCCCCTTTCCTGCCCCGATTTCAAAAACAGGGTAATTTTCAGGTATAAGGGATGTGAATTTCAGCGCTACGTTTTTATCAATAAGGAAATTTTGCCCGCACGGCATTAAATTTTCAATTTCTCTACAACGTCCTCTAAGGTGGGTTCAGCCACAGGAGGTTTTTGAGATTCTGCAATTGCTCTGTCAGGGTCTTTTAAACCATGTCCGGTGAGGGTTCCTGTAACAATTGTCTCCTTTGTGGCATCTTTGAAAAAGCCTTTTTTTGTGTATTTTATAAGACCTGCAACAGTTGCAGCAGAAGCAGGTTCAACAAAAAGCCCCTCGCACTGAGCAATTGCCTTGTATGAAATGAGAATTTCCTCATCTGTAACCGTGTCAATAACCCCCCCTGACTCATCTCTTGCAGCTTCTGCTTTTTTCCATGAGGCAGGATTTCCTATTTTTATTGCTGTTGCAATTGTCTGGGGATTTTTTATGGGTTTTCCTTTGACAATAGGTGCTGCTCCTTCTGCCTGAAAGCCAAGAAGAACAGGTCTCACCACAGAGTATTCCTTAAATCCTTTCCAGTATGCTGTGATGTTTCCAGCGTTTCCAACAGGCATTGCGTGATAGTCAGGGGCTCTTCCAAGAGCATCTATTATTTCAAAAGCAGCGGTTTTCTGTCCTTCAATTCTGTTTGGATTTATGGAGTTAACAAGTTCAACAGGAAATTTCTCGCAGATTTGTCTCACAATCTTTAAAGCATCGTCAAAATTTCCCTTTACCGCAACAACTCTTGCTCCGTGCAGAAGTGCCTGAGAAAGTTTGCCCAGGGCAATTGCCCCTTCAGGAATTACAACAAGCGAGATAAGCCCTGCCCTGACAGCATAGGCAGAAGCAGAAGCAGAGGTGTTTCCTGTAGAGGCACAGATTACAAACTTTGCCTTTTTTTCAACTGCTTTTGAAATTGCAACAGTCATACCCCTGTCTTTAAAGGAACCTGTCGGATTTGTGCCTTCGTATTTCAGATAAAGCTGAAATGGAAAGTTGAACTTTTTTTCAAGATTATAAGCCCTTAAAAGAGGAGTGTCTCCTTCCTGAAGGCTTACAATTGGTGTTTCATCTGTTATTGGAAGAAATTTTCTGTATCTTGCTATAACGCCTTTCACTTTTTAAACCTCTGCAATTCTGTAAAAAACTGTTTTTTTCTTAACAACAGAAAGCCCGTCTACTTTTTCCAGAGCTTTTAAAACATTTCCAAACTTTGCCTTATGTGTGAGTACAATTATTGGAACAGGTGAGTGGGAAGAAATCTCTTTCTGCAAAACCGCAGAAATTGAAATTTCGTATTCTGCGAGAATCTTCGAAATTTGCGCAAGAACGCCGGGCCTGTCCACAGTTGTAAATCTGAGATAAAACCCTGATTCCATCTCGTAGATATCCTGTATTTTCACGCCTTTCCCTTTTAACTCAACAAAGGGGATATGAGTTCTGCTGCTTTCAATTCTATGCCTTGCAACATAGACAATATCACTTACAACAGCAGACGCAGCAGGATGGGAACCTGCTCCTTTGCCGTAAAACATAAGAGGTCCTGCCTCATCGCTTAAAAGAAAAACTGCATTGTATTCTCCTTTTACACTTGCAAGAGGATGATTTTTCTTCACAAAAACAGGCGAAACTTCAAGAAAAATTCCGTTTTCATCATCCCTGGCATCCATCACAGCAAGAAGTTTCAATTCATAGCCAAGTTCTCTGCCATATTTTATGTCAAGAACATCAACATCGGTTATGCCTTTTATGTAAATGTCAGAGGGTTTTATGTGTGAACCAAAAATAATGGATGAAAGAATTGCAAGTTTTGATGCGGTGTCAATTCCTTCAATATCAAGAGATGGATTGCTTTCGGCAAATCCAAACTCCTGGGCGGTTTTTAACGCTTTTTTGAAGTTTTCCTGCTTTTCACTCATTTCTGTGAGTATAAAATTCGTTGTGCCATTTAAAATTCCTGCAATTTTTTTGATTTTGTTTGCACAAAGACCCTCATTTATTGCAGCAATTATTGGAATTCCAGCACAGACAGAAGCTTCAAAGTAAACCCTGCGCCTCTTTCTTTTTGCAAAATTAAGAATTTCTGTGAAGTGTTGGGATATAACATTTTTGTTTGCGGTTACAACATCCATACCTCTTTCCAGAGCAGCCAGAATAAATCTTTTTGCAGGTTCAATTCCACCAATCAGTTCCACAAAAATTTCTATTTCAGGGTCATTTAGAACTTCTTCAGGGTCAGGCGTGAAAATTTCTGATTTTTTCTTAAATGTCTTATCACAGATTTTTTTTAAAACAAGTTCTGCGCCAACTTTTTCAGAGAGAATGTCCTTTTTTGCCTCAAAAATTTCAGCAACACCTTTTCCAACAGTTCCATAACCTATCAGCCCTATTTTGATGCTTTTTTTCAAGCATTCCTCCTTTTGCATTTATTTAAGGATTCTTTTCAAAAATACATTTATCACTTTTGACGCTAAAAGTCAAATGACAGCTGCATTTAAGGGACGAGTAATGAGTAACGAGTAATGAGGGTTTATCAGGATTAAGTCTCATTTCTTTTCCACTTTCCACTCCATGTCTTACCATGTCTTAACTATTCGCGGTCTTTTCAAACAAATACAGTTTCAGGTTGAAAAAATTCTAAAGAAATTATATAATACTTTAAAAACAGGAGGGTGAATATGAAAAAAGTTTCTCTTATCTTGTTTTTCTTCTGTCAGCTCCTTTTTGCAGAGTTAAAAACTGTTTACAGAGTTTACACGGTAAAGCCAGGGGATACTTTTTATAAAATTTCTACGAAGTTCTACAACACCCCTGACAGATGGAAGGAAATCTGGGAATATAACAAATACATAAAAAATCCCAACTGGATTTTTCCTGGTGATGAACTGATTGTCCCGACATATGTTGAAGTGAAAGAAAAAAAAGTGGAGAAAAAAGAAGAAAAAAAAGAGGTAAAACCCGCAGTTTTGGCTGAAAAAAATGCAGATGTGTTTATTGCTCCTTATTACAGGGATATGAATCCTCCTTTTGATTTTAAATATGACGGAGAGATTATTGATTTTGTGGATAAGGACATCATTCTCCAGACCCAGCACTCAAAAATAATAATTGATGTGGGGACAAATCTTGGTGCAAAACTTGGTGATGTTTTCAATATATACAGACCTGGAAGAAAGGTTATCCATCCTGAAACAAAAGAAATAATTGGGGTTGTCATTAAAAAAATAGGTCAGTGTAAAATTGTGGACAATGTTGAGACGGAAAGTTCCATTGCAATTATTTTAACCAGTTCTGTCGCCCTTAAAAAGGGAGACCTTGTTAAAAAAGCGGAATAATCCATGAGTTTTCAAAAAATTGTCTCATCCAGAATGAAAGAGCTGAACCTGTCTGTGAGGGGTCTTTCTAAAAAATGTGGGGTGGACTCGTCTCTGCTTTCAAAAATTTTAAAGAGTAAAAGAAATCCACCTGCTGACGAAAAAGTTATTATAAGAATTGCCCGAGCAATTGAAGTTGAGCCTGATTATTTAATTTTTTCCTGCGGTAGAGTCCCATCAAAATGGCAGTCATTTTTTGAAAGGGATGATATTTCAAAATTCTTAAAAGAAATTTCTTCTGGCGCTTTTACGCGCAAAAGAGGAGTTTCCCCTACAAAACAGACACAAAAACCAAAAGCAATAAAAAGACCCTATCTCCCCGACGAAATCCTCTGATTCTATTCGGCGATGCAAACTCTGTTTTTGCCCTGATTTTTTGCAAGATAAAGGGCTTTGTCTGCTTTGTCAATTATTTCGTTTTTTGTCACACCGCTTTCTGGATATCCACTTACCCCAAAACTTGCTGTAACCCTTAAGGGATAGCCGAAATCCTGATTTTCTATTGCACGTCTTACTCTTTCAGCAGCAATCTGAGCACCTTTCAACGGAGTTTCAGGAAGAATTACGGCAAATTCCTCTCCCCCGTATCTTGCAATAAAATCGGTTTCCCTTAGAATGAATTTCAAAATTTTTGCAATTGCCCTCAACTGCTGGTCTCCTGCAAGATGCCCATAAGTGTCGTTGAATTTTTTGAAGTCGTCAATGTCTAAAATTATGAGTGAAAGATTTAAGTCATACTGCTGTGCCCGATAAAGCTCCTTTTCCATTCTTTCATGAAAAAATCTGTGATTGTATAAACCTGTAAGTCCATCTATGTTTGAAAGTTGAATTGTTTTGTGAAGAGTTTTTGTGTGTGAAATAATTGTTGCAACCTTGTTTCTTATGAGATTTAAAAGGTTTTCTTCAATATCTTCACTTTGGGTTTCGAGAAGAACAATCCCGCCAATAAAAATTTTTTCGCTGAAAAGAGGAATATAAAAACTGGGATTTCTTTCTTCGTAAAAATTTTTGCATAATTTTTCCAGATCATTTATTTTTGAAAGTATTTTCTTTACTTCTTCTCCACTTAAACCCCATGAAATTTTTTCATCTATTTCCTTGCCATTGACTGTAAAAATAATTCCTGCTTCTGCATGGACGAGTTTTCGGGTTGCTTCAAGCAAAAGAATTAAAATTTCCTCAAACGACCAGGATGGTTCAATCTGTGCCTGAAGCCTATCATAAACATCCCTTGCCCATGCCTGCCTCAAAAGAGCCCAGATGAGTTTTGCAGTTGCCTGCCCTAAAATGTCTATTCCAAGAGGAGCCGCTTCTCTGGCAATTTCAACAGAAAGGTTTTTATCTCCTGTGAGATTCAAAATTGCATCGCATTTCCCTTCTTTTATAAATTCTCTCCAGTCAGAAACCTGATTGATGCCTGAACCTCTCGCATGAGTTAAAATGGGTGTGTTTTCATTTTTGTCCCACACCCCCACAACCTGATAATCTGTGCTTGCTTCAAGAAACTTCAAAAGTTGTCCTGACCTTACATCACCACCCATAATAAGAATTCTCTTAGGCATCTTTCATCGCCTCTAAAAGAGAAAGTGCAAAAACCGTTGAATCGCACCTTGCAATTCCTTTTCCAGCAATATCAAAAGCAACTCCATGAAGGGGAGATATCCTGTAAAAAGGAAGCCCCCATGTGAGATTGGCTGCTCTTCCATGAGAAAGAAGTTTTACAGGCAAAATTCCCTGGTCATGATACATGGAAACAATCAAATCAAACTTGTTTTTCAAAGTTCCTATAATCGCTTCATCAATGTTCATGGGACCTGAAATTTCAACCCCTTCGCTTTTTAATTTTTCCACTGCGGGCTTTATGATTTTTTCCTCTTCATCCCCAAAAGCCCCTTCTTCTCCGCAATGCGGGTTTAAACCGCAAACAGCAACTCTTGGATTTTGCATTCCTGTTTTTTTTAAGGCAGTAATTGATGTTTTAACATTACTTATTATCTTATCTATTGAAAGCGCACTTGAAACTTCTCTCAATGCAAGATGCTGTGTTACGGTTGAAATTTTTAAATTCCTCGAATAAAAAATCATTGAAACATCTTCGTGTGGAATTCCAAACTCGTCAGCAAAAAAATAAGTATGTCCTGAGAAATTTTCAAAAACTTTTGAAACGAGTTTCTTAGAAACAGGTGCTGTCAAGATAAATTTTATTTTTTCATTTTTAATTAAATCAACCGCCTTTTTCAAATACAAAAATGCCTCTTTCCCGGAATTTTCTGAAGGCGAATTTCCAAAAGCATAATTGCTTTTTTCCTCTGGCTCAAGAATGTTGAATTTTCCAGATGTGAAATCCCCAATGTCTTTCATCTTCTTTATGGGTAAATTTTTGTTTAAAAACTTTGCGGTTTTTTCAAAAACTTCAACTCTTCCTATGATAAAAAAAGAAGATGCCCTTTTTTCAAAAAATGATTTTATGATAACTTCTGGACGAATGCCAGCAGGGTCTCCTGATGTTACAAGAATCAATTTTCTATTCAATTAAGGATTTGTCTAAAATTTTTATTGTTGCCTGGTCTCTCAACTGACGGACGTAACTTGCATAAGATTCTTCCATATTTAAAGTCATAAGATAATTTTTTATGTATTCTCGCGACTCTTCAAAATTCTTTTTTTCAGGGGCTTTTTTCCCGATGCACTTTACAATGTGGTATCCTATAGGGGTTTCAATAATGTCTGAAATTTCACCAACTTTCAGTTTGAAGCAGGGTTCTTCAAATTCAGGGATTTTTTCGCCTCTCCCAAAATAACCTGTGTCTCCTGCATTTTCCGGAGCGTCTGAGAACTTTCGGGCATATTCTTCAAATTTTTCAGGATGTTTTTTACACAGGGCAAGAACTTTTCTTGCTTTTTCTTTTAATTCAGTTTTGTCCGTGCCTTTTTTAAATTCAAAGAATATCTGTTTGACCCTGACCTGTTCTCCTATAACCATTTTATCTTCATTTTCCTGATAAAACTTTTTTAACTCTTCCTCACTGGGAATTTCCACCTTTGCTTTTACTTTCATATCAATAAGTTTTATGACTTTAAGTTGGTCCCTAACTCTTTTTCTTAAATCATCCACGGTTAATTTTTGCTTTTTTAATTCCTTCTGAAAATCCTCTTCGGTTTCAAATCTTCCACGAAGTTCTGCAATTCCCTGATCTATTTCAGAGGAAGTCACTTTTATTTTCTCTTTGTTTGCCTCAGAAAGCAAAACTTTTTCCTCAATCAACGAATCCAGAACATCTTTTCTGACTTTTTTTATTGCCTTTTCTCTTTCCTTTTCATCTTTGATATTCTCATTAATCTGCTCCAAAAATGGGGCAAGCCTTTCTTTGAATTCAGAATAAAAAATTGGCTGGTCATTTACTGTTGCAATGATACGGTCTAAAATCTTTGCATTGAGAACACTCAAGGAAAAAATTAAAAAAACGAAAAACTTTTTCATCGGTTATTCCCTCGGTTTTCTTCTGTTGTTGCACTAGCCCACGGGGGTGTAATTTTGGTGAGTTTGTTGTAATTTACCTTTACACTTAATTTTCTTTTATAATATTCAAGGAGTTTATCCAGTTTTTCCTTCTGAATCTGGGCAATAATATCCTCCTTTGCTTCATCTTTTGTTTTTGATTCTGCGGTCTTTTTTCCTGTAAGTTTTATTATGTGCCAGCCAAATGGTGTTTTTACAAGTGGCGAAATCTCCCCTATCTCCCCTAATGAAAAGGCGGCTTTTTCAAATTCCGGCACCATTATTCCTCTTTCAAAATATCCAAGGTCCCCACCTCTCTGAGCACTCTCTCTGTCAAGGGAATATTTTTTAGCAAGTTCTGAAAAACTTGCCCCCTCTTTTATCTTTTTCAAAATTTCCTCTGCTTTTGACTTGTTGTCCACAAGAATATGAGAAACCCTTACTCTCTGAGGTTTTATAAACATATCCTTGTGCTCTTCCCAGAATTTTTCTATTTCTTCATCAGTAACCTTTAATTGCTCTTTTTTTAGTTCATCAATTATGCTTTCAAGCAAAATCTGGTCCTCAAGCATCTGAATTCTTTCTTTTATCTGAGGTCTCCTGTGAATGCCTTTCTCTTTCGCAAGTTCAACAAGGACAAGTTCATTTACAATTCCATCCAGATAGAGTTTTCGTCCGCCCTGTGTCTCAAGGAAACCTCTGTAATAATAGGGAACCTCAAGCATCCTGTTTCTAAACTCTTCAGGGGTTATTTTTCTGCTTCCAATTCTTGCAACATAATTCTGTGAACAGGAGAAAAACAGAAAAAGAAGCCCAAAAATAAAAAATTTTCTCATATTCATATTCTTAAAATAGCAAAAAAAGAACTTTTATACAATACCTATATAGTAAGTGGTGAGTGGTAAGTAGTAAGTAGTTTTTTCATTAAAAATTTGTCATTTTTCATCTTTAATTTTTCATTTCACATTACACATTTAACATTTAACAATTTTCCGACTTCCACTTTCCGATTTCCGCCTTCCATTATGGCAAAACTACGAGCACATTCCCTCGCCTCTGAAGGTTCAGCTACTGAATTATTTCTGTCTTTCCTATAAAAACCTCTTTTACACCTGACTGAAGGGCATCCAGCCCTGCTCTCACTTTTGGTATCATTCCCTCAGAAATAATTCCCTTTTCTATCAGTATATCCACCTCATCACATTTTAGTTCTTTAAGAAGATTTCCATTGCAATAAACCCCTTCAACCCTTGTGACAAATATGAGTTTCTCTGCCTTGATTGCAATTGCCAGACCACAAGCTGAAATATCGGCATTTATGTTGTATATCCTGCCTTCTGTATCACTCCCCAGAGGAGAGAGCAAAAGGGATTTTCCTTTTTCAAGTTCTTTAAAAATTTTTTCTTTTTTTACATCTGCAACCCTACCCACAAGTCCCAGTTTTTTTGACTTTTGAGAAGCAAGAAAAATCTCCTCACCCCTTAAAAAAATCACTTCCTCAGGTTCAAGACGTTTTTTTATTTCTTCTGCAATTTTTTCAAACTCAGATGAAATAATTTCAATCATCTCAGGCGTTGTAATTCTTTCACCTTTGTAAAATTGGAAAGGGATTTGTGAACTTTCAAGTTTTTCGTTTATCTGAACTCCCCCGCCAAAAACAACGAGAGAGGGTTTATAGAAAAGAAAAATTTCCTTAAATTTTTCAAATTCGTTTACAGAATCAATAACCTCGCCGCCGATTTTTATTACAACCATAAAACCTTCCTTCCACCCTTAATTATAACTTCCTTTTCTTCTTTTTCAGGTATTATACAAAATTCCATCTGTTTTTTTCCTTTCTCATAAAAGATTTTATATTTACCGTCATAAAAAGCCTGAAATTCAAAATTTTTACTCTT
>JAGHAG010000138.1 GCA_021161625.1 Elusimicrobiota bacterium | reverse complement strand
GTATAAAGGAAGCAGTGAAAAATATTGAAAAAAATTCTTTTAATATGTATCTTGTTAAAACACGCATTTGATAATTTAGCAAATTTTTAAAAAGGCAGAAAGGTAAAATGTGGTGAGGGTTTCGCACCGTGACACAGTGGATGATTTGAAGCGAAAAGGAAGAGACCTTGAAAAAATTGTTCTTGCAAGGGCGGTTCGGCTTCATCTGGAAAACAAAGTTCTTGTGTATAAAAACAAAACAGTTATTTTTGATTGAACCCGGGAGGAAAAATGTTTATACCCCTGATTTTATTTTTGTTGAGCATAGCACTTGTATGGATTTTTGAGTTGAATATCCTTATTGGCATTTTTCTGGGAATTTCGTTTTTTTTCGGCACAAAAAAGAAAATTTTTTTTGAAAAGAAAAAGGAGAGGTGGCTTTATCACATTGTTTTTTTGCTTTCCACAACAGGGATGTTTGTCTCTTTGATAGAATATGTTTCGGGAGAAATTTCTGCAATTGCAACGCTCTGGGCGATTTCTTTTGCCTGTCTTGGTTTCAAAGAAGCCAAACTCTATCGCATCGGAAATTGAAAATTTCCGATGGGTAAGGGAAAATTTTTTACAAAATATGGAATAAATTTTTCAAGATTGTCAGGGGATAGACGAAAATTTATGAAGGCAGTAAAAAATCATAAAAAAAATGGGGGTTTCAGGGGGCTATACCCCCTGACTATCTTGAACTACTTTTTTGATTTTAAAATTTTAAAAATCCTTTCAAATTCATTAGATGAAAAAAAGTGTATTTTTATAAAACCCTGATTTTTTCTGTTTGAAACAACCTCAACTTTTGTTGCAAAAATTTCTTCAAGTTTCTGGGAAATTTCCACAAGTTCCGCAGGAATTTTTTTTGTCTTTCTTGTCTTTTTTGCTTCTGCTTGAGTTTTTACAAGAACTTCAAGGTCCCTTACAGAAAGATGCTCTTTTATAATGCGCGAAAGAAGATGGTTTCTCCTTTTTTCATCCTTTATACTCATTAAAACCCGCGCATGCCCTTCTGAAATTTCGCCTTTTTTAATGGCATCTACGATATTTTCGGGAAATTTCAAAATTCGCAAGGTATTTGTTACATAGGGTCTGCTTTTTCCTATTTTTTTTGCTACCTCTTCCTGTGTCAGAGAAAATTTTCTGATGAGCATATCAATTGCTTTTGCTTCCTCTACAGGATTTAAGTTATCTCTTTGAAGGTTTTCTATCAGGGACAAAAAGGCAGAGTTTTCCTCATTTGTTTCTTTTATTATTGCTGGAATTTCTTTCAGACCCGCAATTTGTGCAGCTTTCAGGCGGCGCTCCCCTGCTATCAGAACCCATCCGTTTTCTGTCCGTCTTAAAATCACAGGTTGAAGAAGGCCATTTTCCTTGATAGATTGGGCAAGTTCCTGAAGTTTTTGAGTCGCAAAACTTTCTCTTGGCTGAAAAGGAGCACTTTTTATCTCAGAAATTTTTATCATGTGAATTTTTCCTGCATCCTGCACAGGCAAAAGTGCCTCAATCCCTTTACCGAGCACCTGTCTTTTCATTTCCACCTCCTCATGACAATACTCTCCTGTAAATCCTCAAAGTATTCTCAGCCATAATCTCCTTTGTATAATGTACCTCAACAATCTCTCTTCCTGTTGTTCCAAGACGCTCCCTTAACTTTTTACTTCTTAGGACCTGAATAATCTGTCCTGCAAGTGCCTCAAAATCCCTTACAGGAACAACATATCCATTTATGTCATTCTGTATTATCTCAGGCATTCCTCCAATGTTTGATACAATCATGGGTCTTGCAGTTGCATTTGCCTCAAGCATTGTAAGTCCAAAAGGTTCTGGAACTGTTGAAGGATAAATGCATACTTTACTTAAAGAATAAAGATGGGGCATCTCATCCAACTTGAAGAAATCAATTGTTATATCATCTTCTAGATCGAGAAATTTTATAAGTTCAAGAAAATATGCAATGTCCCTCTGCTGTGTTGCTCCCCAGTCAACTATGAATTTAGTTCCTGTAAGAATTAAATGTGCATCAGAAACAGCTGCCTTTACAATCTTAAATGCTTTAATACTCACATCAACTCCTTTTGCTCTTCCAATCCTTGCAGGATGTAAGACAACCCTTTTATCCTTTAAATAAGGAAACCTTTTTAATATCGGCTCTGGAGAAACAGATGGATTAAACATTTCAATATCAGTTCCATGATGAACAACACTTATGTTTTCACTCTCAATTCCTATTCCCATTAACTCCTTTTTTATGTAATGACTTACAGCAATAATCTTCCTCCATTTTATATTGTAGTTTATCTCAAGATAATCAATGTCCTCCCAAACATTGTGTGCTGTAAGGATTGCTGGAATTCCTCTTTTATTTGCCTCTTCAATGAGAACTTGAGCATGAACCCTTGAAAAATAGTGAAAGTTATGCGCATGAATTATATCTGGTTTCTCCTTTTCAATTATATCAACATAAAGTTTCCTTATTTCATCCTCTAACCCCTTCAATCCTCTCCTGTAAAGCCAGTTTAAATCAAGAAGAGGAGTTCTATAAAGTTTTATTCCATTATAATCCTCCTCTCCAGATTTTTTTTCAGTTGAACAGGTAAGAAGGGAAACCCTGTGTCCTCTTTTTGCTATTTCTGGAAGTAAAAGCGTAAGATGTGTCTCCACCCCTCCTATTATTGGAGGAAAACCCCAGTGAAGATGAAGGATATTTAAATTCTGTTTCATTTTTCCCCCCTTCTTGAAAAAACATACTCCTTCTTAATACCTATTTTTTCTCTTTTTCCATATACAATAACATCAATAGTTTTTAATGAGGAAGACAAAACCTTTAGTCTGATTTTTTCATGGTCTATAAAAATTTCAATAAGGGAATTTTTAAAAAAGAGTTTAAATGAAATCTCTTCCCAGTGCTTTGGGAGATGTGGCTGGATTAAAAGTGCTCCATCCTTTTCTATTACTCCTCCAATTCCTCTTACAAATGCCTGCCAGGAACTTCCAGCATTTGCCATGTGAATTCCCTCACCTGTATTTCCATATGAATCCTGAAGGTCAACATTTACTGATAGTTTCAGAAATCTATAAGCAAATGTCTCCATTCCAAGTTGTGCAGCAATAAGTGAGTGAATTGAAGGAGAAAGCGAGGATTTGTGGAGTGTTCTTTCTTCATAAAAGAGAAAATTTTTCCTTTTCTTTTCATAACTGAAACTGTGAGGAAAAAGAGCAAAAAGCATGACAACATCAGGTTGTTTTATAAATTGAGTCTTATGAATCTTTGAAAGAGGAATCTTGGGAAAGTCAGGAAGGAAATTCTTATTAAGATGTGGAAGAGGATATTTTTTTAATTTTAAATATCCTTCAAATGATTCCATAATTCCTTTTTTATAAGGAATGAATATCCTCTCCATCTTCTTCTGCCATTCCATAACC
>JAGHAG010000109.1 GCA_021161625.1 Elusimicrobiota bacterium | reverse complement strand
TATGCCTACTCCGCCGAAGTAGTTTCGGCTACGAAGGCCGGGCAAAATCCAAATGACCGAAACAGAAAAAAAGAAAAAGGTTTTGAAAATTCGAATTTTGGTAATTTGAATTTGTTTAGGATTTGGGATTTAGGATTTAGGATTTGATAATATGGATTGTCATTTTACATTTTGCGATTTGAATTTTAAATTTCCATAATCTCTTAATCTTGTTACTCATTCCTGTCATGGCTATTCACTAAACAGAGTTTACTGCTCCACCCATTGACAATTGAGTTTTGTTTTGTAAAAATTCTAAATGAAAATAATAGATTATGTAGACATTTTGTCCGCATTAAGAAAAAATAAAAAGATTTTTATTGACGGGGATGTGATAATAACCCCCCTTGCAAAGGAAGCAGCAAAAAGGCATAATATTGAAATAATAAAAAAGGAGAAAAAAATGAGAAAGGAAATTATTGCTGGAAACTGGAAAATGAACAATTGTCTCAATGAGTCAGTTGAACTTGCAAAAGGAATAATTGATGGCATAAAAGAACTTCCTGATAAAAGAATTGTTGTGCTGTGCCCTCCATTTACTTCGCTTTATTCAGTAAGTCAGTTGGTTTCTCAGGCAAGGGATGAGAGGAAAATTCAAATTTTTTCCGGGGCGCAGAATATGTATTTTGAAGACAAAGGTGCTTTTACAGGTGAAATTTCTGCTGACATGATTTTATCCTGTGGTGGAAGTTTTGTAATAATAGGTCACTCTGAAAGGAGAAAAATTTTTAATGAGACAGATGATTTAATAAACAAAAAGGTAAAAAAGGCAATTTCAAAAGGGCTTATAGCAATTGTGTGTGTTGGAGAAACACTTGAAGAAAGGGAGAACTCCAAAGAATTTTTTGTTGTAAAAAGGCAGTTAAAACAGGGGTTAAAAGAACTTGATTTAAATGAAATCACAAAAGTTGTTATTGCCTATGAACCTGTCTGGGCAATCGGGACAGGCAGGACAGCAACACCTGATATTGCCCAGAAAATGCATGAATTTATAAGAAAGCAAATTCTTGAAATTTTCAACTCAGAGGTTGCAAGTGAGATTCCCATTCTTTATGGTGGTTCAGTCAAGGCATCCAATATCAAAGGACTTATGGCTGAGAAAGACATAGATGGGGTTCTGGTTGGTGGAGCATCTTTAAAGCCGGATGAATTTTTGAAAATAATTTTTTATGAAAAATGAATACAGAGGACCTTGTTAAGGAAATTCTTTTAAAGGTTGAAAGAGCAAAAAAACCAATACTCTGCAATGTTTCTGCAAGGCATCTTCACATAAAAAAGGAAGATTTTGAAGTTTTATTTGGCCCAAATTATGAATTAAGAAAACTGAGGGATTTGGTTCAGCCAGGTGAATTTGCATCAAAGGAAAGGGTAACAATTGTGGGTCCAAAAAGGGAAATAAAAAATGTTCGTATTCTTGGACCTTTCAGAAAATTCACACAGATAGAAATATCCCGCACAGATGCAATCACACTTGGTGTCAATGCTCCTGTCAGGGAATCAGGGGATATAAAGGGTTCAGCACCAATAAAAATAATAGGTCCTGCTGGTGAAATTGAATTAAAAGAAGGTTGTATTGTTGCAAGGAGACACATACACATGACACCACAGGATGCAAAGGAATTTAAAGTCAATGACAAAGATATAGTGAGAGTTGAAATACCAGGAGAAAGAGGTGGAATTTTAGATGGAGTTGTGGTAAGGGTTTCACCAAAGTATGCCCTTGAATGCCATATTGATACAGATGAAGCAAATACTTTTGATTTTAAAAGTGGTGGATATGTCTATATTGTTTAAAAAAATAATGTAGCTGCAGACCCTTGGTCTGCTAATAATAGAGGAAAGTGGATAGAGGAAAGAGGATAGACAAAATGTCATTCCTGCGGAAGCAGGAATCCAGAAGAAGGAGGGAAGGATGGAAGCACTTGGAATGATTGAAACAAAAGGTCTTGTGGCATTGATTGAAGCAGCAGATGCTATGGTTAAAGCAGCAAGAGTAAAACTTGTTGGCTATGACAAAATTGGTGGTGGTTATGTTACAGTTTGTGTGAGGGGAGAAGTTGCTGCCTGTCGTGCTGCCTGTGAAGCAGGATCAGCAGCAGCACAGAGAATTGGTGAACTTGTTTCAGTTCATGTAATTCCTCAGCCCCATCCAGATCTTGAGGGCAAATTGCCGATTTCTCTTCCTGAGAACCTCTCAAGAAAAAAATAATTTAATCAGTTAATAAAATTTGAGTTAGAGAGCAAATGTCTGCTCTTGGAATGATTGAAACAAAGGGTCTGGTGGGTCTTATTGTAGCAGCAGATGCCTGTGTTAAGGCAGCAAAGGTGGAGATTTTAAGCAGAGCAAAAATAGGCTCTGCTCTTACAACGATTTTTGTGAGAGGAGATGTTGCATCCTGTCAGAATGCCTGCGAGGCAGGTGCAAAAGCAGCATCTCAGATAGGTGAATTGGTTGCTGTTCATGTAATCCCCCAGCCCGATACCCAGTTAAAAGACCACTGGAGTGAAATAATAGAATGAAAAATTAATAATGACAAATAGAAAATTAATAATTAGTGAAAAAGTAGAAAAGTTGAAAAGTGAAAAAGGGAATCCCCTGCTGCTTCTCCCCCCTGAAAAGGGGGAGATTGAGAGGGGGGACTTATCAACTAAATAAAAGGAGGGGGTATGCAATTTGCAAGGGTTATAGGAACCTGTGTTTGCACAACAAAGGATAAAAAACTTCCAAGAGAAAAACTTCTTGTGATTCAACCTGTGGATTTGACTTTCAAGCAACCAAAAGGAGGACCTCTTGTTGCAATTGATGTTGTTGGAGCAGGAGAGGGAGAACTTGTCCTTTTTGTATCAGGTTCATCAGCAAGGCAGACAACGATTACAGAAAATAAACCCACGGACTGCACAATTATGGCTATTGTTGATTATGTTGAAAAGGATGGAAAGATAGTTTTTTCAAAGGAAAAAGATGTATAAGGGGAGCTCGTGGTTCTGCCGTCAGGGACGCTCGCGTGAGATGGCTCGCTCTGTAGTCGCTGCGGACTTATTGTTGAATTCCTCGCTCTCACAGCCCTGCCTGCCAGAAACCACTCGCAAAGTAGTGAAGAGGAAAGAGGTATTGCGAAGCGACTACTTAATCCTTAATCCTTAATCCTGATATAAAAGGGGGGATAGATGGACAGGTTAGAGATAGAAAAAATTGTTGAAGAAGTTTTGAAAAGAATAAAATCTCCTTCAGAAACTCACAAAATGCCTGAAGGTTCAGGACCTCTGTTTGACAGGATGGAAGATGCAATTTCTGCATCACAGAAAGCACAAGTGTATTTTCAGGACCAGGGTATTGAGAAAAGAAAGGAAATCATTGAGGCAATAAGAAAAGCAGCAATTGAAAACGCAGAAATTTTTGCAAGAGAAGCGCTTTCCGAAACAAAAATGGGAAGGGTTGAGGACAAAATTCAAAAAAATCTTCTTGCAGCAAAGAAAACCCCTGGTGTTGAAGATGTTGAGCCATGTGTTTTTACAGGTGATGCAGGGATGACCCTTGTTGAATACGGTCCTTTTGGTGTTGTTGGCGCAATAATTCCCTCAACAAACCCCACATCAACAGTAATAAATAACGCAATAAGCATTCTTTCAGGGGGAAATTCTGTTATTTTTGCACCGCATCCTGCTGCAAAAAGATGTTCACAATTAGCAATAAAAATTCTTAACGAAGCAATCCTGTCTGCAGGTGGCCCCCCTGCCCTTATTTCAGCAATGAAGGAACCCTCAATCCAAGGGGCAGAAATTCTTTTTACAGACCCCAGAGTTAAACTCCTTGCAGTCACAGGTGGTCCTGCTGTTGTCAAAAGAGCAATGAAAAGCGAAAAAAGAGCAATCTGTGCAGGTCCTGGAAATCCCCCTGTCATTGTTGATGAGAGTGCAGAATTTCCTAAATGTGCTTCTGACATAATAAGCGGAGCTTCTTTTGATAACGGTGTTTTGTGCACTGCTGAAAAAGAAGTAATAGTTTGTGAAAAAGTGTGGGATAAGTTTTTAAATGCAATAAGAAATGATGAAAGGGCTTTTGAGCTCACAACATCTCAGATGGATGAACTTGCAAAAAAAGCAATTAAAAAACCTGCAACACCTGACGAGCCTGAAGGGGTTGTTAACAGGGAATTTGTTGGAAGAAATGCAGATTATATTGCTTCTCAAATTGGTCTGACCGTCAAAAATTCAGTTAGGCTTCTGTGGGGAATTGTTGGAACAGAGCATCCCTATTTCTGGACAGAACAGTTGATGCCTGTTCTCCCTGTTGTAAAGGTTCCTGACATTGAGAGTGCAATTGAACTTGCAGTTAAGGTTGAAGGGGGCAACAGACACACAGCAGTAATGCATTCTTTAAATGTAAAAAACCTCTCAAAAATGGCTCGGGCTTTTCAGGGTTCTATTTTTGTTAAAAATGGTCCATCCTATATGGGACTTGGTATGGGAACAGGTTATGCAACGCTTACAATAGCAACCCCAACAGGCGAGGGGCTTACAAAGGCAAAGGATTTTACAAGAGAGTTGAGGTGCGCGTTGGTTGATTATTTCAGGATTGTATGATGTTTTTTTTAAGAAAACTTGGACACGATAAAGACATAATTGAGGAAATTAAAAAAATTGCACAGAAACTGGATATAAAAACAGGCTGGTTCAATGCTATTGGAGCACTGAAAGACCTGGAATATGGTTTTTATGATCAGGAGAAAAAGCAATACAAAAAATTTTTATTTAAAAATCCGTGCGAAATTGTATCCTGCACAGGAAACATTTCTCTTGTTAACAATGAGATTTTTGTTCATGCACACATTGCTTTTTCAGATGAACAAGGAATTCTAAGAGGTGGACATCTTTTTAAGGGCAGAATTTTTGCCTGCGAGGTTGTAATTTTGCCATCAATAGATATTTTGAAAAGAGAATTTGACAAGAAAACACGTCTGAAATTATGGAAATAAAAAAAGAGACAATTATTCAGAGGGTAAAGGATGCAGGTATTGTTGGGTGTGGGGGAGCAGGTTTCCCCACTCATGTGAAAATTTCATCCTCTGTTGATACAGTTATTGCAAATGGTGCTGAGTGTGAACCCCTTATAAAAACAGACCAGTTTTTGATGAAAGAAAAAGCAGGTGAAATTATAAGAGGGCTTAAATATGTGCTTCTTACAACAGAGGCAGAAAAAGGAGTTTTAGCACTTAAAGCAAAATACCATGAGGAGATTTCATCTTTAAAAAAACAAATTCTTCCGGGAATTGAGATTTTTGAACTTGAAGATTTCTATCCAGCAGGAGATGAACATGTTCTTGTAAATGAAATTACAGGAAGGGTTATTCCTGAAGGAGGAATTCCTCTGGATGTTGGAGTTGTTGTTGACAATGTTGCAACTTTGAGAAATATAGCCCTTGCAGTTGAAAAAAATCAACCGGTTGTAAGAAGATTTGTGACAATTACAGGTGAGGTTGAAAAACCTGTGATTTTAAATTGTGCAATAGGAACTGAAATTTCGCAAGTTCTGAAAATAGCACAGCCTCTTTATGAAAATTTTGTTCTCATTTCAGGCGGACCCATGATGGGAGAAATTGTATCTCCACAGGATGTTATAACAAAAACAACAAACGCAATAATTGTTTTAAGTGAGGATTCTCCTGTAATCTGGCGAAAAAAAATGCAAAATACAGTTTCCAAAAGAAGGGCAAAATCAATCTGTGACCAGTGTATGGACTGCACTATAACCTGTCCGAGAAATTTGCTGGGACACAGATTAAAACCCCATGAAATTATGAGGATGAACTTTTTTGAGTCAGGGGAATTCAATGAAAAAACTTCATCTGTTTTTCTGTGTTCCCAGTGCGGGTTGTGTGAAATTGCCTGTCCTCAGGGTCTTTCCCCAAGAAAAGTTATAAAGGCAATAAGGGATGAGTTTATTAAAAAGGGATTTAAAAACATTCTTTTAAATAAAAATCCACAGGTGCATAGTGAAAAAAATTTGAGGAAGTTTTCTCAGGGAAGAGTGAAAAATCGTCTTGGAATTTACAAACTGGACAGGCAGGCACAGATTGTGGAAAAGGATGTTGTGCCAGAAAAAGTAAAAATTCCTTTAAAACAGCATGTTGGTGCTCCATCAATTCCTGTTGTCCAGCCCGGTGCTGAGGTTAAGGAAGGAGATTTAATTGCAAAAATTCCGCAAAATGCTCTTGGTGCAAATGTGCATGCAAGCATTTCAGGAACGGTTGTGAAAGTTGATGAAGAATTTATATATATTGAGGCATAATCTGGAGGGAAAATGAAACCAGCAATAGGATTGATAGAAGTTTGCTCTGTTGCAAATGGATTTGAAGTTACAGACAGCATGGTAAAAGTTGCAGGGGTTGAACTTGTTGAGGCGCATCCTGTTTGTCCTGGAAAATTTATTGTTCTTGTAACAGGACGTCTTTCTGATGTCCAGTCAAGTGTTGATAAAGGTATTGATAAAGCAGGGGAATTTCTGATAGATACACTCATAATTCCAAACATTCACGATGATGTTGTAAGGGCAATTCGTGGAATTACAGATGTAGATTTTGTAGAAGCACTTGGTTCCATTGAAACAATGACAGTTGCAACCTGTATTGTGGCATCTGATGCAGCAAGAAAAAGAGCAGATGTAAAACTCATTGAGGTGCGGCTTGCAATGGGGCTTGGGGGGAAAAGTTATTTTACATTAACAGGAGAGGTGGGGGCTGTGAGGACTGCAGTAAATGCAGGCTGTAAGGCGGTTCAGGGATTTGGTATTGTTGTGCATAAGATGGTTATACCAAAGGTTCACAAATCCCTTGAAAATGTTGTGCTTTAATAATAAAAAGTGAATAGTGAAGGGTAAATGGTGAAGGGTTTTGGACATTTGAATTTTGAATTAAAAAAATGTAGTTGCAAAGCTTGCTTTGCTAAAAAGTTGATAAGATGACAGGTGAAAAAGTGAAAAAGGGGAGAACCCCCTACTTAATCTCCCCCCTAAGAGGGGGGAGAAATAGAGGGGGAATTTTGCCTTATCAACTAAAAGAAAAGGTGGAAAGGTGAAAAAGAAAATTTTACCACTTACTACTTACTACTTACCACTCACTATATGAGGG
>JAGHAG010000165.1 GCA_021161625.1 Elusimicrobiota bacterium | reverse complement strand
TATTCCAGATCTTCCTCTTTCTTTAAAATATATTTCTTTTCTATATCAAGATTTTTTGAATAATCTTTTAAAAATTTTTCTTTTGCATCAAGTTGCTTCTGCCAGAAATCCGGCATAAAACCCCATCTTAAAATAATTCCTGCTGTAAAAAACTGCTCTTCGTTTTTTAAAAGAACTGTAAAATCAAAATCAAATTTTCCAAGGTTAAATCCTGTGCCAAAAGAAGGTGAACTCCCATCCCATCCCGCACGGAGTTTTAGCATTTCAAAAAAAGTTGCTTCAATTCCCCCTAAAAAAATATAATTTGTCTTTTCACCACTTTGCGGAGTCAGATTTTCTCCAACTACATCCACCAGAAGATTTAAGTTTTCAAATGCCTGCCAGTTTATACCCATCCGCAGATTCATAGGAAATTTATCCTTCTTGCCTTCATCTCTAAATTGTAAAACAGGTCTTATGAGATTTTGAACTGCAAAGGAAAATATAAACTTTTCACTTTTTGAATATGCATATCCAAAATCAAGCCCAAAGCTTCTTGCAGAGTAATTAAAAATTTCCTGTTCAACAATTTTTAAGGTTCCGCCAAGAATGCTAAACCTTCCAAAAGGGATACACCCCCCTGCAAAAAAAGATGTCTTTCTATCTGCAAATGTTCCCCTGTTGCCAAAGCCATAAGAATCCACCCATTCCGCACCTGTAATTCCAAGAGAAGCAAAACCCGTTGCAATAACTTTTTTCGTATTAACTGGAATTGAAAGAAAAGAAGAAAGAAAAAGAGAATCGCCCAAAAGTGATGACCTCATAAGCGATGTCTCCTTCCAGTATGTATATCCCAGCAGAGCAGGATTGAAATATAAAGAAGCGGAACCTGTTTCTGAAACCCCGCCAAGAGAAAGAGAACGCGCTGTTGGTGGGGAAAAAAGCCAGTCCCCGGGATAACCTGACTGGGCAAAAGAATTCCCCTTAAAAATAAAAAAAAACAGACAGCCCAGCACACTCAGTTTAACGAACAGCAAACGGTAAACAGCAAACAGATACAATAGGGATGAGTAACGAGTAATGAGTAATGAGGGTTCATCAGGATTAAGGATTAAGCCGTTCGCTTCGCTCACTTTAAGCATTAAGTATTTCGTTTTTTTCATTACTTAATCCTTAATTCTTAATCCTTACCGCTAATTTTTCATCTGTCATTTTTCATTTTTAATTTTCTTTGTCACCTTATAAACCCTATTTTTCTTTTTCTGACTTCAGAAGAACCATCCACATATTTTATATCCAGATAAAGAATATAAATTCCTGATGCGACATAGGCACCATCATTGTTTTTGCCATCCCAGTAGATTGTGTTTGTTGCAGCAGACCCACCTACCTGCCCCGGTAGATACTTCTGTTCATAAATCAGATGCCCTGTTGGTGTAAAAATTTTTGCATTGACTGTGGCATTTCTGGATAAATAATAAGTAATCTCTGTCCCTTTTCCCGAATTTGTTTCAGGGAAAAATGGATTTGGAATATTTCTTATATTAACAGCACCTGAAACATCTTTTGGATAAGCACAAACTGCATAATATCCACCCTGCGTGAGATTTGCTGTAATTTTTTTTGAATTGTAATCAATGCTCTGTTCTCCTTCAACAAGAGACCAGTTCTGTGTTACTTCATCAAGCCGAAAAATTTTAAAATATTCCCAGTTAACTGTAAATTGAGAGGCAGTTTGAGTATCAATAAAAACTTCGTCTTCAAAAAAAGGAAGAATTAAAGATGCACCTGAAAGATTTGTTATGTTATTTCCATCCCTATCACTTACCTCAATTGAATAAACAACTGTGCTTATAGGAATAATAAAAGCAGAGGCAAGCGCCACATTGTTTGCTGTTTTAAAAAGAGCGTTTGTCTCAACAGAAATTTCCGCCCCCTGTGTATAATAGTCATCTGGACTTGCTCCTCGAGGAATGTATACTTGTGCTTTATTGCCAACATTCAAGGAAAAAGATACATCCTTATCCTGTAAGGTAAGAAAATTAAAAGAATAAGGGGTTTGAAGATTAAGCCCCCTTGTGTCTTTAAGTGCTGTTGAAATTTCTATAATATACTGGGTGCAGGGTAGAATCTCCCCTGTCTGCGGAATAATTCTAAAAGCATCTCCAGAATACTGATATGTAAAAGAAACACTCTGACCGAAACCATCTTTAAAATTAACAGCAGAATTTATTGTTGCCTCGTCAACATCTTTTGTGAATGAAAAGTCAATTCCATTTGTCTGGACATCTGTTGCAAGAATTCTGGCACCTGATGAAACAGAAGAATTTGTAAGGGAAAGAATTATCAACTCGGTTTCAAACCTGATTGCCTCATCAAATGGGACAGAAGCACCTTTTGAATCTTCCATGTCAATTTTAAAATAATAGGTTGTTCTGTGGTCAAGTGTTTTTGGGCATGGCACTTCAACAACTGTAGTTGTTCCAAAAGAAATCGTTGTTGTTGAAAATTCAAGCGTTAAAAAATCAGGGTCTTTAGAAAGGTAAAATGTGTATGTTATTGTATCACCGTCAAGGTCATAGGCAGCATTCCACTTAAAAACAGGGGTTGCTGTTGTTATAATCATACCATCCTCAGGCCAGATGGAAGAGGATTCAATTTTTTCAGGATACGCATTGTATTGAATTGAAAAACTATCAAGAAAAGGTGAAACCCCTCTGTGGGTGGTTGTAAAATCAATTTTAACCTTTATGTATCTTTTATCAATTAAAGCGAGATTATCTGTAAAATCAGAAAATGGTCCTGTTGGGGTGCTGCTTTGAGAAATTTTAAAATAAGCATTGCAGAAAGGGGCTCTATTTAAAGCATTTATTTTGTCATAAACAATTGTAAAATTAGTTTCATTATCAATAATTCTGTCAAATGCCATCTGGGAATTTGAAGTTAAAAAACTGGCATTAAAATCCTCAATTTCAACTTTGGTTGCTTTAAGGTCCATTACACCTGTTGTCATTGTTCCTGAACTTACAAACTGATTCAACTTTATATCCGCAATTCCCTGCAAATTCAAACCTATTTCTTCAAGAGTATCCGGTAAAAGGAGTTCCTTATTTTTTAAATACCAGTATGGTGGAGAAAGTTTTACAAATGAACTCCCACTTGACGGTGCATATTTTCTGCCCATCTGTGTGGTGCCTTCTGAATTTACAAGAGCAATCCAGTAAGTGTTGCCTTTTGTAAGGGGATAATGCTTCTCAAGAAAGGGTGTTTTTGCTATTGGTGACCAGCCCTGAACATCCTCACAGACAACCTCTCCATTCCATGGAAATGCCTTTGGCTGACTGGAATACCTGTAATTTTCCTCCGGGTCATCAGTCCAGAGACGAACTGCTGTGTTGCCTGATATTGGCGCATATCTTGAAAACCCTTCAATAAAACAATCTTCTTCAACAAAAAATGTCCAGCCTGCCTGATCATTTGCAGAAACCGCTTCTATGGAGGCAGCAGGATACATACCCAGAACTTCCTGAATTGTCCCTGTGGAGAGATAAAGTTTTTCTGAATCTATATTCCAGTACAAATTTGAAAAATTATTTTGGTCAAAGTAATTGTTGTAATCATCCTGGTCAAAGTTAACTGTAATCTGTGAGGCAAAGGTAAAATTTACCAGCAGAAGAGTTAAAAGGCATCCCAGCACCAACTTGGTTGAATATCCTTTAATCTGTCCAAGTTGGTGCTGGGTCATTTTCCTTGTCACTTTATCTTCTTGTCTCCATATCATTTTTTAATTCAAAATTCAAACTGCAAAATGCAAAATGACAATCCATATTATCAAATCCTAAATTCTAAATCCCAAATCCTAAACAAATCCAAAATCCTAAATTCAAAATCCAAAACAGATA
>JAGHAG010000147.1 GCA_021161625.1 Elusimicrobiota bacterium | reverse complement strand
GTGCAAAGCAGAGCAAAATTTATATTGCCATTGATGACCCGTATAATAGCGGGAATTATGTTTCTGCAGTTGACTCCACACAATCCACAATCACTGTAACAGGAGAAAAAAAATCATATACCTTTGGTCCTGGGGGTTATGCGATTCAGGTAATGCCTTTTGGTGACGATGCTGGCGCAGGCATTTATTCTAAATACGACCTTGTTTATGTTCAGTTGCCTGTTGCTTTAGCAAAAGATGGTTCGGATGATGGAACCTATACTGTGGAAATTACCCCTGTTGATAATGCCGGAAATGTTGGAAATAAAATCACAAGAACATTTATTTATGATACAGTTGTGCCCACAATAACACCTGTAAATGTTCCTTCCACTGGAGATACTGTAACGGAAATGTGCACATCAGTTAATGTTGCAGATGCAAATGGTGTATCTGATGAGATTGATGCCGTGAAACTCTATTTACTGGATTCCAGCGGTTCGCTGTTGTCAACTTATAATATGAGCAAGTCAACCACAACCACAAATCTCTATGAACTTTCGCTTATCCCAACAGATGCAGGAACCATTTATTACTATTTTACAGCACGGGATTACGCAGGAAATGTTTCAACATATCCTGCAGGAGCACACACAAATTATTTACAGGGACTAAAACTTGTGGTATCTGATAAAACAGGACCCTGGGCTGTTATAGGGAATCAGGCAACAAAAGGTGCAGAACCCACCTCTTACATAAAAACAATGGTTGGTATTCCTGTTGATGGAGCATTTGTCCAGAATTATACAGATTCAACAAACCCTAAGGTAGATGACATCCCACCTGGTTATTCTGCAAGCAATAACATTCTTCAGGCAACCCTTGAAGATGAAGCAGTTTCTGCTACATTTTATTACAGGTTGAGCGGTTCATTAACATGGAATGCGCTTACAACTTCTGAAACATCATCTCAAGTTTGGGAAGCAACATGGGATACAACAGGACTTCAGACAGGAATTTACGACATAAAGATAGTTGCAATGGATGCCTATGGAAATGTTTCAGACCCGTCATCTGTTGGTTCTTCTGCATGGGTTCAGGTTGAATTAAAAGATGCTCTTCCACCAGAGGCAACAATTGATACAACAGAAAATGATGTAAAGATTTCAGATGGAGGTGATGTGGACGGCACTCTTGTCTTGTGTGCAAAACCTTCTACAACAGGAAATCTTGACTTTGACAGTATCCGCTTTGAATACCAGAAAGCCGGCACAAACTCATGGGTGTCAATCTCAACGGATACAGACAAAACATCCTCATCTCTTACAACGGTCAAATTTTATCTTGATTATGCAGACATCCCAAAGATAAATCAGACGAACAGTGTTTCAATTGACACATCTCAAATTACAGGAGTTTCGCTTGATTTCACCTCAGATATATACGATACTGTTATGACAAAAACTGGAAACAGATGGGGAGCAGAGGTTTCATTTCCGCCAGGAACCTATGACTACAAAATAAAAATTGAATATGCAGATGGAACTTCAGTTTCAGTGCGGGATCCAAACGAACAGGATAATGATGGAGTTATTACAAATTCAAGAATTAATATTGCCGAGTTTACTGCTGTGTGGGATGTTTCCTCTCTTTCAGAAGGTTCATATTATGTTCGTGCTGTTGCAAGAGATTCCAGAGGAGTTGAAGATACTGACGCACAGTACATAACGGTTATTGTTGACAGAACCCCTGCTTCTATATCCATAACACAGCCGAACAGTTCAGACAATCGGCTTAAAACAGGAACAGCAACAACCCTTTATGCAGAAGTTAATGGAGATGATGCAAGCAGGGTATTTTTCCTGTATTCTGACGATGGCGGTGCAACTTGGCAGAGAATAGCAGCTGAAGATACAGACGATTCTGATGGATGGAGTCAGAGTTGGACTCCAAATGCCTCACTTTCTTCGGATGCAACATATCTTTTGCGTGCCTGTGTTTTAGACAGAGCAGGGAATCTTGGAACTTCCTCTGATTTAAGTGTTGTTCTTGATGCAACAGACCCTGTTATAGATGAATTTTCAATAAACGGTTCAAGCGGAACTGTTGACCTGAATGCAGGAACACAGTATTCATGGAAACTTACCTCATCTGATTCTGATATTGATTACCTTGAACTTTCATATAGTGGTTCTGATAGCAATATTACATGGTCGCCAGGAAAAACTATTTACTCACAGACAGGTTCTTTTTCAGGAACCCTGCTTATAACAGAGACGGATAATGTCCAGCGAACGATTACAGCAAAACTTTATGATAAATCAGGTCGGACCGATACTGAATTTATAACTGTAAATGTGAAAGATGTAACGCCTTCATATCCAACAATTACCGAGGTTGATGGATTGAGAGTGAGGTCAGGGGAGAAAATAACAACCTCAAATGACAGAATAACAGTGAGGTGTGAACTGGATGTTTTGGATGGAGGTGTTCTTAAATATCAGTATAAACCCTCTGCCTCTTCAACATGGTCCACATGGCAGACAAATGCAGCAGCTTCTCCTGATACAGTCCTCTTTCCGCCTCAAGGTGTGGTTCTTTCAGATGGAGATTATGATTTAAGGGTTCTTGCGATTGATAATGACAACAATTCTGCAATTTCCTCTGTTGTTACAATTACGGTTGACTCATCACAGCCAGTTATAAAACCTGCAAGCATTATTTCTGTTGATACAAATGGAAACATCACAGCAGTTGAATATGATGAGGAAGTTGACCAGGTCAAGTTTGAATACAGAAAACAGGGAACTTCTGAATGGACCTATCTAAATACAGATGCTGCAGCAGATGCCACCTATGGTAATGCAGGAAAAGAGTGGAGTGTTTCGCTTGCAGGGCTTCCAGCAGAAACCTATGAAATAAGGGCTATATCACAGATTTCAGGCGTTACAGAAGCAGATGTCTCAATAACTCCTGTTGCAACAGTGGAAATAAAGGAAGATTCTGCTGGGAACAAAACATATCTCTTAAATCCTCAGACACAGATTTCCGCAAGTATTACAAATCCCAGTTTTTCTTCAACTTATGCAGGTTCAGAGAACACATTTTCCGCAACTCTTCAGATTACTTCCTCTCAAACCCTGACAGATATTTCTGCAAGATTATTAATGGACAGAGCAACAGGCAGTGATGTTGATAAATTTTTGAATGTTTCAGGTTCCACAACGATTTTTACCTCATCAGTTGACCTTTCAGATCTTGCACAGGCAGGTGGTTCAGGGGTCATTGTAATAAATGCAATAGATTCAAGTGGAAATATTCTTTCAATTTCAAAGGAATTTTGTATTGTTGCAGCAGCATACCAGCCGGATACAAATCAGGGAGCAGGCAGGGTTACAGATGTGGATTTTACAGGCAATCTTGAAAATAAAAGTGCTCTTGCAATACTGCCTGCAACAATGCCACAGACACCATCCTCTCAGGCGTCTTTGATTTCTCCAGTAGGTGAACCGTGGGAGTTTATTCTTTCAGAACCAGAGGCATTCAAAGTAACAAATACCTGCAGCATAGAGATGACTTATACGGATAATGAACTGAATGGTATTGATGAAAACAAACTCGGTATTGCATACTGGGATGAATCCAATGGCAGATGGTCGTCTGAAGGAATTACAAATGTTACAAGGGACCTTGTAAACAATGTAATAACTTTTGACACAGATCATTTTTCAAGATTTGTAATTGCTCAGATAAATGCTCAACCGAGTATAACATTTATTTCGCCTGTGGATTATGGAGCAAAGGACCCAATTATTGAAGCAGACATTGTGGATGGATTTTCAGCCATAAGGGAAGTGAAAGTTGAAGTTGATGGTGTTGACCAGACAGGTAATCTTACAAATTTTGCAGGACTTGATGGAATAGACAACAATGGAAATGGCTTAATAGACGAGGAATCTCAGGCAGGTTGGACAACAGAGGTGCCACTCAATCAGGTTTCTGCAACATCGGCAAAATACAAGGTAAAGGCACCTCTTCATCTTTCAAATGGTTTGCACACAATAAAAATCACAGCAACAAATGAGCAGGGTGTTTCAACAACTCAGAGCACCACATTTACTGTTGGAAGCGGATTTAAAATCATCAGTGCTTATATTTCTGAAAATCCGTATAATCCTAAAAAAGATGGAGATGCTAAAATAATTGTAAATATGACTTCAAATGCTTATGTGAAAATTCAGGTTTTAGATTTTGCAGGAAGGGAACTTTATTCTTATAAAACTCCTGTTGAGACAAACGGTCAGGATATTCTGTGGAATGGAAGAGATTCTTCTAACAGATTGCTTGCAAATGGAGTTTACTTTATAAAAATAGAGGCAAACTCATCAGAGGGCAAGGATACAAAGGTAATAAAAGCCGCAATATTGAAATAGAATTAAAAATTAAAAATTGTAGCGGTCGCATTACCATGCGACAAAATTGAAGATGCAGACCTTTGGTCTGCTAAAATGTGAAATATCGCGAAGCGATAAGGAGGAATGATGAGGAAGATAATTTCTGTGATTGTGCTTGTTTTTTGTGGGAATTTATTTGCAGGTTCGGTTGATGCTCTTCCTGTGTTAAGGATGGGAACTTCTGCAAGAGTTATGGGAATGGGCGGAGCATTTGCAGGTTTGAGTGATGATGTTTCTGCTTCTTATTACAATCCTGCAGGGTTAAGTGGATTGGAGAAAAAGCAACTTTCCCTTATGACAGGCATTCTTTCAAATGACAGAAGTTTAAACTGGTTTGCATTTGGATTACCTTTTGCGAAATCTGCAATAGGATTTTCTGTTCTTATGTCAGGAGTCTCTGATATTCCAGATGTCTCAGGTGGAACGCTTACAGGAGGCAGTTTTTCAAGCAGTGATTTAGTTGGATATTTAACATATTCCAGCAGGGCATCGGAAAATGTCAGAATAGGTTTTAATTTGAAAGTTTTAAAGTCAAAAATAGATGACACATCTGCAACAGGTTTCGGTTTTGATTTTGGCATAAAGGCAAGGGCTTCTTCAAGGATTTCCATTGGATTTGTTATTCAGGATATTTTAACTTCTCTGAAATGGGATACTGAGAGCAAAACCAGAGAAAACCCACCAAGTGTTGTGAAAATGGGATTGAGTTGCAGGTTGCTTGAAAATAAACTCTATGCTCTTTTGGATTTGAGTAAGATTTCTGACAGGGATGACCTTAAAATAAATGGAGGTCTTGAATACAGAATTTTACCTGTGTGTTTAAGGGCTGGATGGGATGATAATAATATCACAGCAGGTTTTGGACTTGCTATAGGGGCATTAAATTTTAATTACGGTTTGAGATTTGACAACATGGAAGCAAATGAAAACAGACACTATATTTCCCTTGACTTTGCTTTTGGGGGAAGAGGGTCATCTCCTTCATATTCCTATGGTTCAGAGAAAAAAGAACAGAAGGAAATTTTAAAAGCAGAAAAAAAGCGAAAAAAAGAAGAGGAAAAACTTGAAAAACAGAGATTAAAAGAAGCCAAAAAAGCCCGTAAAGAGAAGGAAAAGAAAGAAAGGGCAGAGAAGAAAAAGAAGGCAATAATGGCAAAACATTACAATAAAGCAGTGAAGTTCTATCAGGCAGGAAAGTATAAAAAAGCGATAAAGGAATGGGAGAAAGTTTTAGAACTTGACCCGAATCATGAAATGTCTCTTAAAAATATAGAAAAAGCAAAAGCAAAACTCCAGGAATAATACTTATATTCCTTTCAGCACTGTGTCCTTAGCAGATTTTTTGACTTTATCTGTTTTTTTTTGTATTTTCATTAAAAACATAGACAGGAGGACTTTATGTTGAGGATACGACTAAAAAGAATGGGGCGCAGACACACCCCTTTTTTCAGGATTGTTGTAATACCTTCTGAAAGGAGAAGGGATGGAAGAGTTGTAGAGGAGATAGGGTGGTGGGACCCTGCCCGACAAACTAAAAATTTTGAAATTAACCTTGACAGAGCTAACTACTGGATTTCAAAAGGTGCCCAGCCCTCTGATACCGTAAAAAGCATTATTAAAAAGGCAGAAAAAGGCAAAAGTGAGGAAAAGTAAGGTTCTTTTTGGACGAATTGGAAGGCAAAAAGGGCTTGATGGTGAATACTTTTTTGATATGTTTACTCCATATCCCGAAAGTTTAAAAAATATATTTTTAGAAGATGACCCTGAGGATTTTAGTGAAAATTCTCCTCAAATAGAGATTGCTTATCTAAAAAAGCGTTCAAAGCGTTTTATAATAAAATTTAAAAAAGAAGCAGAGGAACTTACCGGCAAATTCCTCTCAATAAAAAAATGGAAACTGGATGATGGAAATTTCTGGATAGATGACCTCTGTGAATGTGAGGTTGTTGATACTAGAGGTAATTTTCTCGGAAATGTTTGCGAGATAGACAAAAACATGCCTCAAACATGGATAAAGATAGAAAAGGATGGCAGGAAATTTTCTGTCCCGTTTGTGAAGGATATTGTGGAAAATGTTTTTCTTGAAAAAAAACAGATTGTCATAAAAGTTTTTAATCATACCTTTTTAAGGGTTGAATAGATGAAGATAGATATTCTTACGATTTTTCCTGAGTATTTTGAAAGTCCGCTAAAATGTTCTCTTTTAAAAAAGGCAATTGACAGAAAAATCATTGAAATAAACACAATAAACATAAGGGATTTTTCTCCTGACGGCAGAGTTGATGACAAACCTTTTGGTGGTGGTGCGGGCATGGTTTTAAAAGTGGAACCTATTTACAAAGCCATAAAAAGTATTGAAACACCCCACTCACAGGTTATTGTTCTTTCACCAAGAGGGGAAAAATTCAATTCTAAAATTGCAAGAGAGCTCTCAGAAGCCAAGCATTTAATTTTTGTTTGTGGAAGATATGAAGGGATTGACCAGAGGGTTTGTGATATTTTTTCTGCAAGAGAGATATCACTTGGTGAATTTGTTCTTTCAGGGGGAGAGGCTGCTGCTCTTGCAATTATTGAAGCGGTTGCCCGTCTCATTCCTGGGTTTATGGGTAATCCTGAGAGTTTAAAAGAGGAGTCCTTTATGAATGGTGAAGTGGAATATCCCCAGTATACAAGACCCGGCAATTTTATGGGATACAAAGTTCCCGAAGTTCTTTTAAGTGGCAATCACAAAAAAATAAAGCAATACCGCCAGATGCAAAAAAGGAAGGTGTGCCATGAAGAAAAAGTTTGATTCCTTTAAGGTAGGTGATACTGTTTCTGTTGTCCAGAGAATTAAAGAAGGGGAAAGCGAAAGAAAACAGACATTCAAGGGAGTTGTCATTGCAATAAAAGGGAAAAATCCCCCGAAGACCTTCACTGTTAGAAAGGTTTCCTATGGTGTTGAGATTGAAAAAGTTTTTCCCTATGCTCTTCCCACAATCCAAGAGATAAGAGTTGAGACAAGAGGACGTATCAGACGCGCCAAACTCTATTATTTAAGAGGCAGAAAAGGAAGAGCAGCCAAAATTAAAGAAGCATCTTGAAGGAATACAGAGGAAAAAGAGGAAAAGGACAGAAAGCAGAAACAGTTGCCTGTGTTTTCCTCAAAGAAAGGGGATATAAAATAATTCAAAGAAACTTTAAGACGAAATTTGGCGAGATTGATATAATTGCATCAAAAGGAAATATGCTTTGTTTTGTTGAGGTAAAATCAGGGGAAAACCTGAATTTTCTTCCTGAGTGGAAAGTAAATTCCAGAAAGATGGAAAAAATAAAAAAAACTGCTTTAGCGTTCCTGAAGAAAACCGCCAAAGATTTTGAAGAGTGCAGGTTTGATGTCATAAGTATAAAAAAAGATAAAATTGATTTTATTGAAGGAGCATTTACACTGTGAGTGAAGCACCCACCTCTCCCTATGCCCAGCTTTCAGATAAGGATTTTGATATAACTTTAAGACCAAAAACTCTTCATGAATTTGTGGGGCAGAAAAAACTAAAAGAAAAGTTAAACATCTGTATTGTTGCAGCAAAGCAGAGGAAACAGCCCATTGAACACATTCTCTTTCATGGTCCTCCGGGGCTTGGAAAAACAACCCTTGCATACATAATGGCAAATGAACTTGGTGTTAAAATTTCAACAACATCAGGACCTGCTCTTGAAAAAGTTGGGGATCTTGCTGCAATACTCACATCCCTTTCAGACGGCGACATTTTGTTTATTGATGAAATCCACAGATTAAAATCAAACATAGAAGAGGCTCTTTATCCTGCAATGGAAGATTTTAAACTTGACATAATTTTAGGACAGGGGCCAAGTGCAAAAGTGATGAGACTTTCCTTAAAAAGATTTACACTGATAGGGGCAACCACAAGGTCAGGTTCTCTCGGAGGGGCATTACGGGACAGATTTGGAATTGTGGAAAGAATTGGCCTTTATCCGTCAGAAGAATTAAAGGATATTGTTTTAAGGTCTGCAGGTATTTTAAAAATTGAAATAGATAAAAAAGGAGCCTTTGAAATTGCAAAAAGGTCTCGTGGAACCCCGAGAGTTGCAAACAGGCTTTTAAGAAGGGTAAGGGACTGGGCGCAGGTAAACAACATACAAAGAATTACACAGGAAATAGCAGACAAAGCCCTTGAAGTTTTTGGTGTGGATGAAGCAGGATTAAGTGAAATGGACAGAAAACTTCTTCTTACAATCATCAAAAATCATGGTGGTGGTCCTGTTGGTCTTAAGACACTTGAAGCAGCACTCGGTGAAGAAGAAAGCACAATTATGGATGTCTATGAACCTTTTTTGCTTCAGGAAGGTTTTCTTGAAAGAACAAAACAGGGCAGAGTTGCAACGCCAAAAGCATACAAGCATTTAAAGATAAAGGCATCTGGAGAACTCTTTTAAAGATGTCCACCCTTGTTCATGTCTGCTGTGGACCATGCCTTCTGGCTGTAAACGAAATTCTTGACGATGAATATTCTGCGTATTTTTTTAATCCAAATATACACAATTTTGACGAATATCAAAGGCGCCTCATGACAGCAGGATTTACCGCACAACATTTAAAAAAAGAGTTTTTTTATGAGAACTTCCCGGATGTTTATGAATGGGTAAGAGAAGTTTTAAAAGGCAATGATCGCTGTTTAAATTGTGTAAGATTGAGATTGGAAAAAACAGCAAAATTTGCAAAAGAAAAAAATTTTAAATCATTTACAACAACCCTTCTTTCAAGTCCTTATCAAAAACACGATGAAATAAAAAATCTTGGCTTTGAAATTGCAAGAAAATACGGGCTGGAATTTTTTTACAGGGATTTCAGAGCAGGATATAAAAAATCCATTGAAATTTCAAAAAAATTGAACCTTTACAGGCAAAAATACTGCGGGTGCTTTTTGAGTTCATTTGAAAAATATAAATTGTAGCGGGCGAATTACCATTCGCCTTTTTAAGAGGATAGTGGAAAGAGGATAGAGGAAAGAAATGTTAAATCCCAAATCCCAAATAAGGGGAAAATCCCAAATTTCAAATAACAAACCACAGCCCATTTCCAGATGGGCTGGGCCCCGCCCTTTTGAAAAAGGGCGGTGGTCACAAACAAATCCTAATATCCAAATTCAAAT